>JANLWV010000326.1:0-20385 GCA_031364765.1 Vicinamibacteria bacterium | reverse complement strand
GTCGAGGCCATCGCCGCAATTCGAAAACGCCAGTGCCATGGGAAGGCCCAGGCAGGCCAGACTCAAACGACGGGATCGGCTCATACTCATTCTTTCTCCTGGAAAACTGCCGCTGCTTGGCCGACGCCTTGGGTGCCGACTCGCAAGAGGCTCTCTGTGGGCGAGGCCGCGCTGAACGCGGAGGCCTCCCGCCAGATCGGCTACACGGCTGCACCCTATCGCGTGTCGTACTCCCGAGCCAAACCGGTCCGTGGCGCGGCATCCGCCAGGTCGCCTACCCCGGCACGCTCTGTCTCGCAGTTTGCGGTTAGAAGCGGGCGGGCCGGCAGGTCACAGCGTAGGCCGGAGGATTGTAGGTCGTCTCAAACTGGGTGAAGATGTCGTATTGCTCGCTGTAGTCGTTCGTTGTCTTGATGGCTACTTCGTCGCCGGGTACGCCGGGTTTCGCGCAGACCTTGAAATCCCGTTCGAGAATCTGCGCGACCGCCAGCTGGTAAGCCGGTCGATCGAGAACCGTATCCCCCGAGAAAATCGCGGGTCTTTCCAGCTGCGCCTTGCTGATCGCCTGGCCGACGATCGATCTGAACTGCGCCTCATTCCCGGACTCCTTTGTGCAGCATCCGTACACTCCGGGAGGATCGCCGGCCGGTGATCCCGTGTCTGCTGGCTGACCACACTCCGGCCTGGCGGGTAAACCGCAGGCCAAGCCCTGGCCCAGGGTATTTGGCGTGGCTGCTGGCGTAGGAGCCGGAGTGGCAACGACGACCGGGGTCGCTGTCGTAGGCGTCAACCCATCACCGCATCCGGAGAATGAAACGAGAGTGGCGATCGCGACGACGGCTGATTTCCGCATTATTGGTTTCCTGTAAATGTAATTGAGGGCGGGAAGTGTATCAAGAATTGCGCGTGCACTTTCACTTAACTCAAACGAAACACAAATTTTGACCGGAGAGCACTGTCGTAGAATCTCGGTGATGTTGCAGAGAGGCTTCGCCGGGCGGGCCGAGCCCCAGGTCAAGACGCTGACCCTCGATGCGGTGGCGGTTCCCGGCCTTCTCCTGCTTGTCGCGGCCGACCTGTTGATTCGACGTCCGTCTCGCGCGCTGGCCTGGAGACTGCTGCACGGCCTTGGCCCATCAGGCCCTCCGGCCTGGCTCGCCTCCGCTCTCCCAACCGGCGCCGTCTTTGACTCTGATCCGCTTGCCCTCTTGCTTTCAGGTGCCGCCGTCGGGCTTGCCACGACCTACCTATTTGCCGCGATGCTGGGCGCCTCGGCTCGAATGCGTGGTTGGATCGTGGCGGGCTCGGTGTTGGCAATGGTGGTCTTCCCTACCTTCCTCTACATTTCGGTTGGGGCCGTGACCGGGCGTCCCTTCGGCCAGGATGGCGGCGTCGTCCAGTTGCCGCTGGCGATGGACCTCCTCCTGTCTGGAGAGAGTCCGTATGGCGCCGACTATTCGGATAGCGTCCTTGGCAAAGAGTCGCGCGCGTCCGCGTTCTGGCGCACGTATGGGGAGAACCCCATTCTGCGGCATCACGCGTATCTCCCCGGCACCCATTTGTTGACGTTGCCTTTCTACCTTGCCGCGGACGGGCTCGTGGGAGGCTTCGATGCCAGAATTGTCAGCACGCTGGCCCTGCTGTTGGCAATCCTCATGGCCAGTCGCCTGTTTGTCGATTCCTCACACCGGCTGGCAGCCGCGGCTCTTGTGGGCCTGAACCCGCTCGTCTATTGGCATCAGGCCTTCGGCGCCAACGACATGGTCTTTGTGGCCCTTCTGCTTGGGAGCGCGCTGGCCGGGGAGCGGCGACGGCTTGGCTTCGCAGGCGCCCTCCTTGGCCTCGCGTGCGCAACAAAACAACTGGCATGGCCGTTCGTGCCTTTCCTCCTGGTGCATTGGGCCTCGGTCGCCTCCATTCGCGAACTCGCGGTGCGGGAGGCCTGGGCTCGCCTCAAGCGGCCGATCGCCGCCGGCCTCTTGGTCTTCGCGGGAGTTGTGGCTCCAGTGGCCCTTCTTGATCTCCGCGCTTTTTGGGCCGACATCGTTTCATACAACGCAGGGCTCGGCGCAGACGCATATCCCTTGGGGGGCACTCCGGGCTTTGGCGTGGGAAACCTCGTGATCTACTTCGGCGGGGTCGCCTCACTTCGTGACCCGTTCCCTTTTTACCTCTTCTACCTCCTGCTTGTCCCGCTCGGCCTCGTCATGATTCGCGCTCAGATCCGGCGTGGCGGACTGGGGGCGGCCCTCGCCGGGGGAAGCGTCTGTCTTCTCGCCACCATCTACTTCTCGCGCGTGGCCCACCCGAACTACCTGATCGCCGCCGCAATACTTCTGCCGATCGGCGTGATGCTTGAAGACGCATCAGCGGACGCGGCCTTGTCGCCGCTGGCCATGGTCGGACTCGCCACTACCGTTGCCGGAAGCGGCATGTTTCAAAGCGTTTGGGATTCGGCGCGTGCCGCAGATCTTCAGTCTCGGGGACCCGCCTTCGTGGCGGCTCTGTGGCCACGAGCGCCTTCATCCCTGACGAGCGATCCGATCGGCCTTGGCCTTGGCGCCCTGGCCGGGGGGTTGGCCGTGACTTATGCAATAGTCGCAATGGCGGGCGCAAAGCCCCGCGTCCGCAGCGCGCTCCTCCTCCTTGCCATTGCCTTGGTGGTAGTGGTTCCGACCGCGCTCGTGACGTGGGTCGGCAGTCGGACCGGCGTGGTTCTCGCCGCTGGCGACTGGGTGGTCCAAACCAACGCCGACGTGGCTAGCCTCGCCCGGGGTGAAAGTCCTTACGCTTCGACAAGCTCCCAAGCCGCCCGCGGAAGCGAAGCATGGTCCACGAGCTTCAGCCAAAAACCAGCGCAGGCGCTGGCGCCGAGACAGGCTTCCTTTCCGCCCGGGGCGTCCCTCTTGGCTCTCGCCGTGTCGCCGGTTGGATTTTGGGACTCACGGATCGTCCTGGTTCTTTCCCTTCTTGCCCTGCTTTTGACCTGCGTGGTCTCGGTCACCCCGGCGAATCGACCCCTGGCCTTGGCACTCGGACTCCTCCCGCCGGTGGCGCTCGGAATCATCTTCGGCGCTGACGAGGCGCCATGGCTCGCCGCGACCCTGCTGGCTCTGGTTGCTTCGCGAAACCGAAACATGATCGTCTCGGGGTTGCTCGTGGGCGCAGCCGCCGCTATCGATACCCGGGCCCTCGTCGTTTTGACCTTCGCCTCGCTCTTCAGAGCCGGTTGGCAACGGGGATCTCAGACGGGAGGATTCGTCCTGGCCGCGGTTTTTTCGTACGCCGCCCTTGTCGGGCCGGTAGCCTTTCTACAGCCGCGGGCGATCGTGTCAGCGGCCCAACGCATCGGGGATCTGGCCCCAGGCGCCGGGATCGTGAACGTCGCGGCCTACCAAGGGCTTGAGGCAAGCGTTCGCCTTCACGAACTGCTCGCCCTCGGCCCCTGGATTGCCGGAGCCCTGTCGTTGTGGCTGCTGATCCTCGTGCGCCCATCATCCGCCGTTCTCGTGGCGACATTCTGGCTGATGATGATGCTCCTGCTCGCTCGAGAGGCGACCGGTTTCGCTCTCGCGTCTCCGCTGATCCTGCTGGTCGTGAGCGCAACCGCGCGCGCACCGGACCTTCGCCGCGGCGCGGCTCGATGATCCGACCCTGGTTGTTGGCTACGGCGGCCTTACTGGGGTTGGCGCTTCTGTCGCCTCGCGTCCTTCCCTACAACATGGATGAGTTCGTTCATTACCAGGCTCTGGCCTGCGCGGCGTTCCCGCTGAGCGCGCAGGAGAACCAGGAATTTCGCGGTGGCTGCGGGCAACTGGACCTCCGGCTCCCTCTCACCAAAACGTTCCTTCCCCTGCGTTCCTACCCCTACATCGGCAGCCTGCCGGTAGTGCCTTTCTATCCGCTCTGGCGGCTCCTCCGGGATCCTGTAGCCGTCCGCGTGCAGGGAGTCCTGTTCCTGCTTCTCGGGTTCGGACTGGCGATGAAAGCGACCGAGGCGGCGGCCCCCGCCCTCCTCGTGGCCCTGTGCATCTACCCGCTCGCGCCGGCGTCTTTCCTGGTGGACACGGGTCCGGTGGGCTTGTCGATGGTGCTGGCCCTCGGGAGCATGCTCGCCATGAAGGGCGCTATCCGGGAGCACGGTCGGCTGCGTAAGGTGGGCAAGGCGGCTCTTGGCGGGCTCCTCGTGTTTCTCGGCCTGTTTGTCAAACCGGTGTTCGCGTGGCTGCTTCCCGGCCTTGCCCTGTTCGCCCTCGCTCAAGCGGGCGCCGAGCGAAAGCCAGCGAAGACGGTCCTGTTAGAGAACGCCGGGGCCATCGCCGCGTTTCTGGCGGTGTCTTTGCCCCTAACTCTCGCCCTGGGCCTCGCCCACACGAAGACGGGAGGCCAGTACTACCGCATGTCTCGGGACGCGGACATTGGGATCGAGTCGAACCAGGTGCCGGTGGTCGTGTCGCGCCTCGGCGAGTTTTTTCTCGACGGTTCAACCCTGGCCCCCGAGACGCTACGGTGGCCCCGCACGCTCTGGGATGGAACCCCTGCCGCGTTGAGTGTCGTCCTCCTCGTCTGGGGTCTGGGCCACGTCCGCGGCACCGCGCTCTGGCTGGCCATGGCCGCCTTTGCTTTCACCTTGATGTGCATCACCGGCCGCGCCTGGGCAAGCCATCACGCCGTGTTCGCCATCGACCTGGTGCTGGTGGGCCTCGGAGGCGTGCTTACCCGACTGCGAACCGTTCACCCCCGGTGGTTCGTCGTTTGCGCCCTGGTGGTGGGGCTGTACTGGGGCAGCCTGGCCTGGCGGTTTCCCGAGGCGGTGGCGAACCCCGAGGCCAACTCCAACAAGGACCGGCTCCTCGCGCACGTGCGGGATAGCGGGCTCGATGGCCGCAGCGTCCAGCTCCACGCCACGTGGGGCACCTATTTCATTGCCCACCTGTTCGGGGATCCCGGTCAGATCCTCCTCTTCGCGAATCGGTTCGCCACCGCGCCTGAGTATCTGATCCGGGCGCGGGACATCGCCGCCGCCCATGCCCGCAGCATCGTGATCCTCTCCCGGCGCGAGCCCGAGGGCATGAAGGAACGTGGCGACCACGGGATCCTGGGACCGCCCGTCGGCATTCAACGCTTCGGCGACTGGTGGGCCGTCGAGTATGGGCGCCCGTCGCCGGTTTCGACCACGCGGTAAGGTCCGCGGGAGGGCATCCAGGCGACGCACCTCGAGGAGCGCCGATACGTTACGATCCCCTTGGTGAACCTGAGCAAGACCGGCCATCCGGCCCTCATCGTCGCGGTTCTGAGCGCGGGATGCGGAGGCTCCGGGTTGACCGGACCCTCGGTCCCCACCACCACAGCTACGGCGACACCGACGCCAACCACCGCCACCTCAAGGCCGAACATCGTCCTGATCCTGCTGGACGACGGCGAAGAGGCCATGGTTTCCGGCATGCCCAGGCTCCGGGCTGCCCTGATTGACAAAGGCCTCCGGTTCAACAACGCGTTTTCCACGACGCCGCTGTGCGGGCCCTCCCGGGCGAACATCCTGTCCGGGCAGTTCAGCCACAACACGGGGGTCACCGGGAATGGGAGCCAGGGCGGGTACCCGGCGTGGGCGGCCGCCGGATACGACGCCAACAACATAGGACCCTGGCTCAAGTCGGCTGGATACAAAACGGGCATCTTCGGCAAGTACGAGAACGACTATCCCATGGGGTCCGCCGAGACCTTTGTCGCGCCAGGATGGGACGACTGGCGCGTGGTCATGTCGGATCGAGAGGCCAGCAACGACCGTTACACTCTCAACGAGAACGGCGCGCTCACAATGTACGCCGCGTCCAATAATGGCTACCAGGCGGACATTCTATCGGACCGCATGCAATCCTTTCTGAGCGCTGCCGAAGCCAACGATTCCCAGCCCTTCTTCGCGTTCCTGAGCCTTGGCGCGCCTCACACCCCGACCGAACCCGCGGCCCGGCATCTCTCCGCCTTCCCGGGCGCGCAGGCGCCCCGCGGCCCGTCCTTCAACGAGGCGGACATCTCCGACAAACCGCGCTGGTTGCGGGACCAGTCTCCCCTCATGAACGCGGCCACGATCGCCGAAATCGACACCGACTACCGGGGCTCGCTTCAGGCATTGCTTGCGGTTGAAGACGCAGTCGCCGCGCTATTCCAGACCCTCGACCAGTTGGGCGAGAGTTCAAATACCTACGTCTTCTTCACTTCGGATAACGGCCTCCATCGTGGCGAGCATCGTTTGAGGGGAGGAAAGAACACCCCCTACGAGGAATCCATACGCATGCCGTTCTACGTGCGCGGACCCGGCGTACCCGAAGGTCGCAGCATCGAGCACCTGGCTGGCCTCCTGGACCTCGCTCCCACTTTCCTCGGCCTCGCCGGAGCACCGGTTCCCGGATCGGTGGATGGCATGTCACTTGTGCCGCTGCTCTCCTCCTCCCCTCCGGCCCTCACGGCCTGGCGGCAGGAGATGCTGATCGAGCATCCGTCGGGAGCGGGAACACCCATTCAGATACCGGGTTACTACGGGGTGAGGACGCAGTCGGAGGTATACGTGGAGTACGACAACGGAGAGACCGAGTACTACGATCTGCGAACGGATCCCTCTGAGCTCGACAATCTGGCCTCGCGGAGTTTGTCCTCGGCCCTTTCGATATTCAGCGCTCGGGTGGCCGCTCTCAAAGTCTGTCGCGGCGCCTCCTGCCGGCCCTAGTCGGAGAAGCTGTCCCCCGGGTCAAACAAACTGGAGCCCCACTATCAACACCTCGCACGCGGTCTTGCCGCCGTTGACCCACAGACGAAGCTCTCCCGGAAGAAGGGTCACGGAGTCTCCCGAGGCGAGGGCGTGTTCGTCCGGCCCAAGGCGAAGACTCACCCGGCCTTTGAGGACCAGAGCGAACTGTTCGGCCCGGTGGGACACCGGATGTTTGCCGCTGCGCCCCCCCGCTTTGAGGGTGATCAAAAGCGCCTCGAGTTGTCGCTGAGGACTAGGTCGGCCCAGGGACTCAATCTCGGCGTTGGACCACGAACTTCGTATGGGCTCTCGCTCGGCACGTCGCAGGACGAGGCCTCCCTCTCCCGGCCCGATCGCCGCAAAGAAACCGCCCAATGTGGCGCCGAGAGAGTTCGCGATCTTCTCCATGGAATGAATGGAAGGCGACACCAGGCCATTTTCCAACTGCGAAATGAAACTTGGCGAAAAATCTGTCCGCGCCGCAAGCGCGCGCAAGGACATCCGGGCCTGTTCGCGCAACCGGCGAACCTGCTCGCCGACCTGCCGCTGCTTGAGCGTAGGGCCCGATGGATGCGCCGACACCGGGGGACTTTACGCGATTCAATCGCCCCGCAGAAGTGAAGGAGCCGTCTACTCCGGCGCGCTTAGTCGTGCGCCAGCCGAGAAGTCCTGGGTGGTTTCCCCGTCCCAGATGTAGTCGAGACCCCTGATTCTGGCCACGATCTCGGCCGACTGGGCGAAGTCCGGTCGCACGTAATAGTAGTGGGTGTCCCGTTCGTTGCGGCCAAAGCAGGCCGCGAGGACGTAGCCCCGCTGCTCCGCATAACCCTTGAGTGTCATCACCATGCGATACCAGGGGAGTCCCAGCGAACGATTCTCGACGCGCCGGCCGTGGTCCGAAACACCGGGAGAGAAGTACGCGTGAAAAGTAATGATCTCAGGCTGGTGGCGGTCCAGATAGGCTTCGTCCACGGCGCCCGCGTGGGCGATGTGGCTGTCATTGAGGCCCCAGGCGTCCACCGTGCGCCACTCCGAGTAGAAGGGGAGGAGGCCGGCCTCCGTGGTGACGAGAGTGAACCCGCGGCCGGCGAATCCTCGGAGGAGGAGCCCGAGATCGTGGAGGCCCATGCGCTGGGGGGCGATGTGTCGATAGGCGCGGTGCTGGGCCAGGGCCAGAGACAGGGCGAGCATAACGGCGACGAAGGAGGAGAGAAGCCTCCTGCGCGAGCCTGCGGCCGTGGTTGCTTCGAATCTCGCCACGAGCGCCTGAGTCACGGGAACGAGGCCCACGAGAAGAACGGGCAGAGCCGGATACCGGAATCGCATCACGTAGTTGGTTTCGTCGTAGATGAGGACGAAGAGCGCCGCGAAGAGCAGAACGGGTACGGCCACGAAGGCCGCCGAACGCCGCGCCGAACGCACGAGGAGGCCGAGTGGAAGCAGCCAGAGAAACGGCCAGGCCAGTCCCCACAGATTGCGAAAGCTCAGGCGGAGCGAGCGCCAATGGAGGACCCCCTCACTCTTCTTGTAAAAGGGGTTCGGCAGCGGGTACCCGAAGTAGTCCCAGCGCCAGAGAAAGTAGGCGAGGCCCAAGGTCAGGAAGACGAGAAGGAAGGGCCAGACAATGGCCCTAAAGCCGCCGCCGTTCCGCGCCACCAGGACCGCGAGCAGCATGAAACACGCGAAGAACACACCCTCGGGCCGGGCGAGGCCCATTGCGAGTCCGGCCATGGCGAAAGCGAGAGCCGGCTGCTTCTCGCGGCCGGCGTCGACACTAGTAAGGTGCGTCGCCGCGAGCCACGTCAGGAGCGTGATGAGGGCGAAAAGCGGCGTACCGTAGCAGGCCGCGAGGTGACGAAGACCGGGGCCGAACAGGAGGAACACTGCGGGGACCAGCGCCCAGAAGGGAGGGGCGCCGTGGAGCCGCCGAGCGCCCACGAAGACCAGAAGAACGGTGGCCGCGTGGGCGAGCAGGCCCAGGGCCCGAGCCGCGGTCTCGAGGTTGAGTCCCAGTTTCCCAAGACCGGCCACGAGGACCATGAAGAGGAAGTCCGTCGCACCGTCCACGGGGGGCTCGCCGATGTTCCAGACGATTCCGTATCCCGCGGCCAGGTTACGGGCGTAGCGCAAGAGCATGGCGGCGTCTTCTTCGGGCCGGCCCATCATGCCCAGATGGGCGGCAACGTACCAGCCGAGGACGGAGAGAAGGAAGAGGCAGAGACCGAGATCGAGAGCAGACAACTGCCGGGCTCGGGACGCGGGAGCCACGAGGCCGGCCGTCGCCCCTTCGCCATGGGGTGCGGCGTACGTCGCGCTGGTCACGGGTCGCCTAGGGCCGACCCACATTCAAGACGGGTCTTCTGGCCGCGAGAGGCATGCCGAAATGTTACGCGAGATGGCGGGAAGGGTTTTGGCCCCTGGCCCCGCGATCCTCGTTCGGCGCGGGCGTTCTTCAGCGCCGATCCGAGAACGGCCGGAGGAATTCGTCCTTCGGTTGGAGATCCCAGTTCACTTCGGCGCCCGAAGGTGGGACCTTTGCGTAGGTGGCTCCGCGCACGAAGTCTGCGATCTCTCGGGTCCGACCCCTGCCGAAATACTCGATCATGTGCGGTGTCCGCAGCCGTTCCAGCCAGGCCTCTTTGTCGATGACGATCGGATCGGAGCTCACCAGAAGGAGGTCCTCCCTGAACGCGACCGCATAGGGGAAGGCCCGCTGCGCGGCCGCGCGGATCCTCGAGGTCTTGGCCAGGACACACATCAGTCCGCCGGGCTTGAGGGTGTCCCGGATCAGCCGGTAGAACTCCACCGAGTAGAGATTGTTACTCATGGTCGAGTCGGTGTCGATGGCGTCGGCGACGATGATGTCGTATTTGCGCCCGTCGGCATGCAGCCTGCGTCGTCCGTCATCCTTCACGATGGTGACCCGCGGGTCGGCCAGGAACTCCTGGACCCGGCTCATTCCGGCGCGAGGGGCGACGCGCGAGAGCAGCCGTGGCTGAGAGGAGGCGATCTCGAAGACGACGACGCGCCGCGTATGCTCGCTCGCCGCCGCCGCCCAGGCGGTGTCCCCTGAACCCAGTCCCACCACGGCCACATCTGCGGGTGCTGGATGGACGAGAGCGGGAAAGGCGCCGATGGCGGTGTGAAGCCAGCCGTAGGGCAACCAACTGTTGTGCCGCCCGTTGATCCAGAGCTTGTAGCGTTCACCATCGGGGGTCAGCAGGGTCACGCTGGCGGCGTCCTCCTCGACCAGCGAGTTGATTGGATCCGGATCGCCGTGCAGCCGAAGCCAAAGACGATCGTTTTTGGGGAAGGTCACCGAGATGAGCAGCAGGGCGCCCGCGAGCCAGGCGAATCGAGTCTCCCGCGTGGCCCGCAGTCCGAGCAGGGCGATTACGAGCGACACCGCGGAGAGTGTCTTGAACACTCCCGACGTGCCCACGGTATCGAGAAGGACGAGGCCGGTGAAGAGGCTGCCGAGAGTGCAACCCGCGATGTTCGCGGCCTGAAGCAGGCCCACCGTCCGACCGCTGCCGACGGGGTTCTTCTGGGTGGCGCGCTGGAGCACGGGGAATCCAAAACCCATAAGGAACGTGGAGGGGCCGAACAGCACGATGGGCAGGACCAGATAGACAGCCACGAACTCGAAGAAGCCGGCGGCCCGCAGGTGAACGCCGTAGGGCGTCTGTCCGTAGGCCACGATCCACGAAATTCCCGGAAACGAAGCGGGCAGCCAGACCAGAAGAGAATGGGCGAGGACGGTGACGAGCACCACCCCGATCTGACAGGACAGAAAGACGGCGAGAGGCCGCTTGATTGAGGCCGCCCGGGGCGCCGCCACGAAAGTACCGGAGGCGAGGCCCAGCAGGTAGACGGCAAGCAGAGTTCCAAACGCAAAGGCGCCACCCTTGGCCGCGACATCGAGGACCCGAAACCAGACCACTTCGAGAGACAGGGAGACAAATCCCGAAAGAGCGTACAGCACGACCCAGCGTTGAAACGGCTGGGCTGCTTCCTCGGCCGAATCCGGAGAAGACGACGCGGCCGGTTTGGCGCTCTCAATAATTGTTTGATCGAAATTCCCTTGCCTGACTCGACGCGCGAGTGCTAGAGCCCCGAGACCCGCGAGGGCGCTTCCGAGGGCTCCGAAGAGAATCGCTCCGGTCACTCCGAGGAATCGCACGAGAACCCACGGAGTGAGGAACGCTCCGGCCGAGGCGCCGAGCGCATTGGCTCCGTAAAGAAGCCCGATGGTTCGCGGCGCGTCCTCCCGATCCTGAACGAGGCCCCGTACCAGGAATGGAAGCGACATTCCCATCAGAGCCGTGGGCGGGAGCAGGGAAAGGAAATGGGTGAGGGTCGCCCGAAACATTCCGTCGTACAACTCCGGAAGGTACCGATAGAGGAGGCCGTAGTAAAAGGGCACGCTCAGGGCCGCGAAGGCGGCCACCGCGAGCTCGATAACCGCGAAAGCGATCAGCGATCGCCGGGGCGTGAGTCGTGCGGAGAGGACGCCGCCCAGGTGGCTGCCGATGCCGAGGCCGGCCAGGAAAGCCGCGGTGATGATCGCCACCGAATGGACGGCGATGCCCGTGGTCAGGCCGAGGAGCCTCTGCCAGGCCACCTGATACACGAGGGCGGCGGCGCCGCTGAGGAAGAAGAAGAACGTGGCGAAGGGGATGTCGCGACGAGGCGTGGTCCGGCTCATAGACACGTCGGGCTCAAGCGGCGCGGAGGATATACCTCGCGGCGATGGCGCGACAACACTGCGGCCCTTCCCGTCTGCCCCCTTGGGTCTCGGAGTTACCTTCGGTCCGCGTAGGGCCGCAGGAACTCGTCCTTGGGCTGCAGGTCCCAGTTCACGTCATCCATGGACGACATCCGGGGCGCGTAGATGGCGGCCCGCACGAACTCCGCGACTTCGCGCGTCCTCCCTCTTCCGAGGTAATTCACCATTCGCGGGCTGCGCAATCGCTCCAGCCACAATTCCTTGTCGATCACAATCGGCTCGGAGCTGACGAGGAGGAAATCCTCCCTGAAGGCCACGGCGTACGGAAAGACCCGCCGGACGGCCGCGAGGATCCTTTCCGTCTTGGCCAGGATGCACATGACGCCGCCCGGCTTGAGGGAATCCTTAACCAAAAGATAGAACTCGACGGAGTAGAGATTGTTGCTCATCGTCACATCCGTCCACACGGAGTCGGCCACGATGATGTCGTACCGGCGTCCGTCGGCGCGGAGGCGACGGCGACCGTCGTCCTTGACGATGGTGATGCGGGGGTCGGAGAGGAACTCCTTCACCCGTGACATGGTGGGCAGATCGGCCACCCGCTTCAGCAGTTGGGGCTGGCTCGAGGCGAGCTCGAAGACCACGACCCGCCTGGTTTCCTCGCGGGACGCGGAGGCCCAGGCGGTGTCGCCCGAACCGAGACCGATGACCGCGACATCCTCGGGCGCGTGGTGAGCGACCGCGGCCAGAGCCCCGATCGCGGTATGAAGCCAGCCGTAGGGAAGCCAGCTGTTGTGCCGGCCGTTGATCCAGAGCTTGTAGCGATCGGCTTCCGGGGTCAACAGGGTGACGCTCGCCGCGTCCTCCTCGACCACTGAAGTGTCAGGGTCGGGATCGCCGTGAAGGCGAAGCCACAGTCGCTCGTTGCTCGGGAATACGAACGCGGTGACCAAAAGCGCGCATGCGAGACCCAGGAATCGCGCCTCCCGGAGCGTCTTGAAACCGAACAGAGCGACCATCACGGAGATCAGGGTCAGGATGCGAAAAACCCCCGCGGTGCCCACTCTATCGAGCAGGATAAGGCCGGTGACGAGACTCCCCAGCGTGCATCCCAAGATGTTCGCCGCCTGCAGCAGGCCCACCGTCCGCCCGCTGGCGGCTGGATCCGCCTGAGTGGCTCGTTGCAGGACCGGGAAGCCGAATCCCATGAGGAAGGTCGAAGGTCCGAAAAGGACGAGGGGCATCAGAACGAACACGAGCAGGAAGCCGCCCGGGTTTGAAGAGGGAAGGTTCACCCCGACCGATAGCTGCCCATACGAGACGAGGCTTGAGATCACTGGCCAGGTTCCCGGTGCTACGACCAGAAGCGCGTGAGCGAGGACGGTGGTGAGCACAACTCCCGCCTGGCAGGACAAGAACACGGCCAGAGGGCGCTTGAATGCCGCGGCCCGGCGGGCGGCCACGAAGGTTCCGGCCGTGAGTCCCAGCAGGTAGATAGAAAGCAGGGTTCCAAACGCGAACGCGCCCCCTTTGGCTCCAACGTCGAGAACCCGGAACCAGACCACCTCGAGAGACAGAGACACAAACCCGGAAAGTGCGTACAACAAAACCCAGTGCGGAAAAGGTTGAGGCGGCTCGTGAGTTGCTTCCGTGGGGAGCGCTTCGCCTGGAGAGGGTGGCTCGGTGTGGAGCGCCGAGCGTCGTCTTGAAAGCGCCAAGGCCCCCACTCCGGCCAGCGCGCTCAAGGCCGCCCCGATCATGATGGCGCCGTTGACCCCGAGGAACCTCAAAAGAACCCATGGCGTCAGGATCGCGCCCGCGGATGCGCCCAGAGCGTTCGCGCCATAGAGGAAACCGATGGTGCGGGCCGCTCCCGCGCGATCCACCACCAGGCCTCTCACCAGGAAAGGCAACGACATTCCCATAAGAGCGGTGGGCGGCAACAGGGTCACGAAGTGGGTCAGCGTCCCCCGTACCATGCCGCTGTACAGCTCAGGGAGATGGCGGTACAAAAGGCCGTGGTAGAAGGGGACGCTCAGAACCGCAAATACGGCGACGGCTACTTCGATGACCGCGAAGGCGACGAGAGACTGGCGCCCGGTCAGACGGGCGGAGAGAACGCCGCCGACGTGGCTTCCGATCCCCAGGCCGGCCAAAAAGGCCGCGGTGATGATCGCCACCGAATGCACGGCGACGCCGGTGGTGAGGCCGAGAAGTCGCTGCCACGCGACCTGATAGACAAGAGCGGCCGCTCCGCTCAGAAAAAAGAAGGCTGTGGCTGACCGGAGATCCCCTTCCGGGGAGCGGGTCCGGTTCATAGGGAAAGGATGTTCAAAGGACGCGGAGAATACCGTATCCGAGAGGGGGTCTAGCGGGTCTGGGGAGGAGGTCTAGGCCCTGGCATCGGTTGTAGAGGCGTGGATTCCAGAGCCCTGATCAGCGCTTGCGCCGCGATGCGGTGGGCGATCTCATTGGGGTGCTCGTCGCGGGCTCCCTCGACCACGAGCAGGCGCCAGTCCATGCCCTGGTAGTAAGGCAACAGGTCCACGAAGGTCACGCCGGCCGACCGGCAGGCTGCCGCCATCTTCTCGTGCACGGAAGCGAACGGATAGCCCTCGTCCAGGGGATTGGCGAAAAGGGGGAAGAGAACGACCAAAAAAGGCACGTTCTTCTCACGGCACCGAGTCGCCATCGCGTCGATCGATTTCCTCACCGCGCGAAAGCCCGGAGCTCCGTCGCGGTAGAGAGCCAGATGATTCTGGATGCGCCGGCGATTCTCGAGCCCGGCATGAAGACGGTCGGCCACGAGTCTCAGAAACGCGGAACGACGCCAGAGGGGAGGACTTTGTTTCAGGGTCTCGGCTTCGGTCCAGTCGGCGGCCCGGCGCCGCTCGGCGGCATCGGGGGCTTCGGCGTCGTTCAGAACGTAGCCAAGCACGACCACATCGGGCGAGTAGGCGAAAACTTCGTTTTCAACGATCTTCGCTTCCTCCTCGGTGTTGATCCCCGGCACGGCCATGACGATGGATTCCCACTTTTCGGAACGGCTGGACGAGAGGGCGCGCTCCGTTCGTTTGGGATAGGTGTCGTCGAGCAGCACCCCGGCTCCATAGGTGAAGGAGTCGCCCACGAAGACGACCCGGCGGACGCCGGGCGCCTTTGCCTGCAAGTGCTCCACATCCCGATAACCAGCCGAGTTCACCGGCTCGCGGGACCTTCGTCCCCGAACCGGCGAATAGCCGCCCTTGGCCGGCTGGGCGCGCTCCGCCACCCAGCCGAGCCCTTCGAGAGCCAGCGCGGCGAGGCTCATGCCGAAAAGCAGCAGCAGCGCTTCGCCGAGCCCGCGTCTTCGTGCCTTGGAGTGGCTCCGCTGATCGTAGTACCCCCGCTCAGGATCTGTCCAGACAGGTTCGTCCGTCATCGGGGCGGGGGGCTTTGCGTTTCATGAGCTTGCGATCTCCGTCCCAGCCAGACCAAAAGCCCCGACGTCGAGAGCAGGGCCACCAGAGCGGCGGCGACGATGGAAAAGGCGAGGGCGCTCTCCGAGGAGAGCCCCACTTGTTCGAAATAGAGCACGTAGACCCCTTCCCGCACGCCCCATCCGTTGAACGAAATGGGTATGGCCTGGATCAGAGTGCAGAGGGGAATCATGAGCAGAGACGTTCCGAGCTCGAGAGGAATCCGGAGGGCCCGGGCCACTACGAAAAAGAACAGCACGCCAAGGAACTGGAGGACGAGGGAAAGGAGAAATGCTTTCACCACCGCGGCCTTGTTTGCGCGGAAAGCGTTCACGCTCGCCTGAACGGAAGTGAACCTTTGGTGGACCCAGGGGAATTTCCGGACTCCCGCCTTCTCGACGAGGGCGGTCACCAGTCCGGGGCGCATGAAAACGGCGCCGAGAACCAGGAAGAGCAGGGTCAGGCCGGAAAGGATGACCCGCGCCCCCGCGAGGCCGCGGACCAGGGGACCACCCAGGAGGAAGGCCGGCACGGCGATGAAGTAGAGGGCGACGAAGCCCACGATCCGGTCGAGGGCGGCCACGGCGAGCGAGGCCGTATGCGATCCCGCGGCGCGCGCCGCCTCGCGTACGCGGACGACATCTCCGCCCACGTTGCTGGGGAGAAAGTTGGCGAAGAACGCAGATACCATGTAGGACCGGGTCAGGGCGCCGAAACTGGAGGCGCCCCCGAGGGCGTCGAGCAGAACCTTCCATCGAGCGGTGGAGAGGACGACGACCACGGCATAGATCGAGATGGCGATCGCGAACAGCTTGTGATCTCCTTCGATGAAATGACGGAAAACAGCCGAGAGGTCGACGCTTCCTAGAAGGTAGGCAAGGAGACCCACCGAGAAAAAGATCTTGAGGGCGAAGAAAAGCGGGCGTTTCAAGGAGAGCTAAGAGCCAGAGCAGGATATATCCCGGCGTAACTAAACGCCTGTTCATGTATACTGAACACGGCCCTGTTCCATCTCTCACCGTAGCGGATCGCGATGTCGGTCGCAGCATGCAGGCCGCCGCCGCCGGGAGGTCGCCTTGGGATCGGGTCGTTCTGCCGGCCTTTATCGGAACTGGGCGATTCGCTTTTCGAGAAGAGCGACGATGTCGAGGTTGAAACGACGGACGGTGTTCGTCTCGCCAGGATCGGCCTCAAGGTCGTAGAGAATGGGGATGGAATCCCGGAAGCCGGGGCGCACGTACTTCCATTTTCCGGACCGGATGGCGGCGACGTCGCCCGCAATGAAGAAGAAGAACTCTCGGCCGCCATTCAGGCCCGAGCCCGGGATACGGTCGACCTCGCCGGTCAGGAGTTTCGCGATGTTGACCCCGTCGTAGTCGCGACTCGGCATAGGCGCGCCGGCGAGAGAGGCGAACGTGGGGAACAGGTCGAGGGTGGAGGCGGGGTCCTTGATCACGCGGGTCGCCGGCACTTTTCCTGGCTGCCATGCGATGGCGGGCACCCGGATTCCTCCTTCGTTGATGTTGCCTTTTCCGTACGTGAATGGCCCCGGCGATCCCGCGCTGAGCGGGCCGTTGTCGCTCAGAAAGAACACGATGGCGTTCCGGTCGCGGCCCGTTTCCTGGAGCGTGCGCATCACCTCTCCGACCGACCAGTCGAGTTCCTGGACCGCGTCCCCATAGGGACCCCATCCGGACCGCCCCGCAAAGTCCGAGGAGGAGAAATTGGGAGAGTGGGGGGCATGGTGGGCCACGTAGAGAAACAGCGGACGGTCGCTCGGGGTCTGCCTTATGAAGGAGGTCGCCTCCACGGTCAGGCGCCTGGTCAGCAGATCCAGTCCCGGGAAATCGTTGGTGACCTGCTCTCCCATGATGAAGTCGGTGCCGGGGGGAGAGCTGAGCATCCCGTAGAAATAGTCGAACCCGAGACGCAGAGGCAGGTCGTTGACTTTGGCGCCCAGATGCCACTTGCCAACCATGCCGGTCGAGTAGCCCTGATTCTTCAACAGCTGAGCCACGGTGATTTCGCCGGCCTTCAGGGACGTGCTGTCGTTCCATTTCACCCCGTTTCTGACCCCGTAGCGTCCGGTCAGGAGCGCGGCGCGCGACGGCGCACAAACGGGTGTCGGAACGTACATCGCGTCGAAACGCGATCCCTCGGCCGCCAGTTTGTCGATGTGGGGCGTCTTGGTCACCGGATGCCCGTACACCCCGAGATCGCCCCAGCCCATGTCATCGGCCAGGATCACGACGATATCGGGAGGGCCCGGCCGCGGGGTTGGAGTGGGGACGGCGAGGGCCGCCGCCGGAATCACCGAGGGAGTGGGGGTTGACGGACCGCCACAGGAGGCGGAAACGAGCAGGGCCAACGAGAGACTTGCCCGCCGCCGGGGGAACTTGTTTCGAGGCACGCTGGACATTCAGACGAGAATATCCGACTTTTTTAATACTGCCTCGCCGCGACGGTGCGTCTCGCTAGAATCGGCCTCTGATGACCGAAGATGACGCCCCCAAAACCTCCCTCGAACTGGCCATGGCGCGTCTGCGCAAGAAAGACGCCGAGAGTGGGGATACTATTCGCGAGCTCTCCGCCGCCCAGAAGGCCGAGATCGCGGAGACACGGCGCGTCTATGAGGCGAAGCTCGCCGAAGTCGACATCATGAAGCGGCCGAAGCTGCCTCCCGGACTTCCCGAGGAACTTCGAGAACAGGTCGACCTGCTGAACGAGCAGTATCAGCGCGAACGTGATCTTCTGGCCGCCGAACGCGACGCGAAGATTGAGGCCATCCGGAGTCGCGTGCCGTAATTCGTTCGCGGGAGGTCGGGAAGCCATAGGTCGGGCCTCCCATTTTTTTGGAAAAAGAAACTCTTGACAAAGATTCCACGTTTCTATAATAATAGAACTATGGAAATAAGAGCAGCGGTGGATCGACTCGGGGCCCTGGCCCACGAGACACGGCTTTCCGTGTTCCGTCTGCTGGTCCGCCGGGGGACTTTGGGCCTGGCCGCGGGCGAGATCGCGACGAGGATGGAGATCGCGCCGCCGAACGCGTCGTTTCATCTCGCTGAGCTCGCCCGCGTCGGTCTCGTCATCGCGAAGCGAGACGGTCGAAGCGTGATCTATTCCATCGATTTCCCAGCCATCGCCGGTCTGGTCGACTACCTCCGCGAGAACTGCTGCGCAGAGGAGGAGACTTCAGTCGTCCCACTCGACTCAATCACCAGGAGAAAGAAAAATGGAAACGCTTGATGGTCAGGACAAAGAGGTCGTGGTCGGCAACGTGAGAGAGAAGTACGCCACTATTGCTCTCGAGGGCGGGTCGTGCTGCGGCTCGTCCGGCTGCAATTCGGGCGGCGAGGAGGCGGTGACCCTAGACATCGGCTACTCGAAAGAACAGCTGAGCGCCCTTCCCGACGGCGCGAACCTCGGCCTTGGGTGTGGCGCTCCGATCGATCACCTGGCCCTTCAGCCGGGCGAGACCGTGGTCGATCTCGGTTCCGGCGCCGGCATCGACGTCTTCCTCGCGGCCGACAGCGTCGGTCCCACCGGCAAGGTCATTGGCGTCGACATGACGCCGGAGATGCTCGCGCGAGCCCGCCGAAATGCCCTGAAGGCTGGCATCACCAACGCGGAGTTCCGTGAGGGCCGCCTCGAAGCTCTGCCGGTTGAAAGCGGGACGGTAGACGCCATCACCAGCAACTGCGTGATCAACCTCGTGCCCGACAAGGCGATCGTCTTCAAGGAGATCGCGCGTATCCTCAAGCCCGGCGGCCGCATCGTGATTTCGGACATCGTTCTCGACAAGCCTCTGCCGCCGGAGATCGAGAAGGACATTTATGCTTACGTGGGATGCATCTCCGGAGCGGCGATGCGCGAACCCTACTTCGACATGTTGAAGAACGCGGGCCTCGGCGACATCGAGATCGTCAAGGACATCGACTATGGCGGGGTGGTCATCGACCATGCCCGGGGCGAGGCCGAGCGCCTGGCCGAAAAAGCCGGCGTCAGTGTCGAATCGCTGCGCGGGTCGGTCAGGTCGGTGACGTTTCGGGCGCGGAAGGTGGAAGGGAAGCCGAAGCCCGCGGTCGACTCAAAGGCGGCATCGGCCCCGTGCTGCGGTCCGTCGTGTTGCTCTTAGACAGACTGGGCCGGAGCTTTTCTTGAGAACCCCCCGTCCGGTCCGGACGGAGTCAATGCCGCGCGTGGCCCCATGCCGAGCGAAGGACGCGCACCCCAAGGAATCGTCAGCCGCAGAACCAGTACGCTCGCCAAGCGTGACAAAATCCCCCGCGTGAACCCAGGCCGTTCCCCCGAGCTTTCCGAAATGGACGCGAAACACGCCTCGCTCCACTGGCTCATCGCCGCGGTGTTTCTCCAGATGCTTCCGGCGACGTTGCTCGCGCCGGCCATTCGGCCCCTCTTCGCCCAGTTTCACGGGGGCGCTGAGGGACCGATGCACGCCTTCATGTCCCTCAACATGCTGGGCGCCATTCTGACTACACCCCTGATCGCGCGGCTTGCCTCCTCGGCCGCCGCCAGCGGATCGGCCCGGTGGCTCATGACCCTGGCCGGTCTCGATGCGCTTCTCCTGATGGTCGTGTCGCTGCCTCTGGCGACACCCCTGGTCCTCTTCCTGAGAACCATCGAAGGCGCCGCCCACCTTGGCGCGGCGACCCTGCTTCTCGCCCGCGCGGCCGCCTACAAGCCGCTGGTCGGCGCCGGTCGCGCCATGGGAATGGCGGGCGGAGCGGTGATGCTGGCGATCGCCTTTGGCAGCGGTCTCGGCGGTATCCTGGTGGGCGAGAGTCCTCGACTGCCTTTCCTGGTGGGCGCGTCGCTGTCGGCCATGGTGGCCCTTTTCGCGCCGTATCTCTATTCCTCGACTCTTCCCATTGAACGAGCGGACGGTCTGACACCGCGGCCGCTCTCACTGCGCGACCCGAATGTCCTTGGACCTCTCTCTGCGGCGTTCGTGGAGCGGTTCACCGTGGGCCTCATCATCGTCACCTTCGCGCTTTTCGCCAGCCGGACCCACGGCTTGTCCGACCGCAGTGTCGGCCTTCTGTATTCGATGCTGATGTTGCCCTTCGCGCTGCTCATGTATCCGGCGAGCCGGATGGGCGACCGCATGCCCCGCGCCGCCTTGCTTGGTCTCGGAACCCTCTTGTACGGTTTCGCCATCGCGTCTCTGGCCGTCGTCCCGAAGGGACTGCTTCCGCTCTCGATGATTACGGCAGGCATCGCCTCGTCGTTCATGTACGGCACCGTCTTGTGCTATGCGGCGACCCTCGTTCCTTCCGAGTCGCGCGGACGCATGATGGCGCTTGTGAACACCGCGGGCGCTCTCGGGATGCTCCTCGGACCCCTGTGCGGCGGCGTTCTGGTCGCCCTCGGCCGAAGCCGCGTAGATCCCTTGGCGGCTTATCAGAACGTCTTCTATCTGGCCGGCCTGG
>JANLWV010000107.1:0-1614 GCA_031364765.1 Vicinamibacteria bacterium | reverse complement strand
CTGGGTGAGGAGTACGAATCCAAGTGGTTCCCTGCGCTGCAAAAAATGGTGGGCAAGGAATATCTCGACCCGGAAGCTTCGCACTTAACGCACAGGCCGATCCCGACCTGTCTGCGAAACCATTGCATCATCAGCGAAGTGAATGCCGGCCGCGGCCCGATACACATGGTGACCATGCAGGCCTTCCAGGACCCGCACCTGGAAGAGGTCGGCTGGGAAAACTTCCTCGGCATGACGGTGGGCCAGGCGGTGCTGTGGGCCGCCACCGACGTCGATCCCAAGAACGAGAATCCCGAGTTGACCACGTCCGAGCCCTACGTCATGGGTTCCCACGCGACGTGCTCGGGCGCGTGGTGCTCGGGTCCCGAGGACATCTCCCCGCCCGAGTATTTCTGGGGCTACAACCGCATGACGACGATCGAGGGCCTCTTCGGCGCCGGTGATGCGGTCGGCGGCACGCCGCACGCCTTCTCGTCCGGCTCCTTCACCGAAGGCCGCCTTGCCGCGAAGGCCGCCTGCAAGTACATCGACGACGGAAAGGGCGAAGGCATCGTCGTCTCCGAGGCGCAGATCGAGCGCCGCAGGCAAGAGATCTACAAGCCGCTGGAGCACTACAGGATCTACCGCAATGCGGTCGTGGCGGGCACCGTCAATCCCCACTACATCAATCCCCAGCAGGGCCTGGACCGCCTGCAGAAGCTCATGGACGAGTATTGCGGCGGCTATACCGTCGGCTACATGACCAACGAGAAGCTGCTGAGTATTTGCCTGAAGAAGCTGAAGCTCATGGAGGAAGATCTCCAGAGCCTCGCCGCGAAGGACCTTCACGAGCTGCTGCGTGCATGGGAGCTGATGCACCGTCACCGGGCCGCGGAGTGCGTCACGCAACACACGCTCTTCCGCAAGGAGACGCGTTGGCCGGGCTACTACTACCGTGGCGATGTCATGAAGGTGGACGACGAGAACTGGCACGTGCTGACCGTTTCCCGCCGCGATCCGGAAACCGGCGAATACACCATGGAGAAGGCGCCCTGCTATCACCTGGTGGCGGAGAACGAGTAGTTGAACATCATTGAGAAAACCGACGAGGAGATACGGGCCATGGCCGATCCCCTGTGGCGCGATCTCCTCAAGTCCTCCAACGAAGGCAAGTACGGGGAATTCGTCAAGAAGTTTGCGAAAGCCCTGGCGCTTTCCATGAACGAAGTCGTGGTGAACCACCAGTTCGCGAACAGCGAGCTGGCGAGGAGCCTCGCTGAAGATGCCGACTATCTCGGCATCATCCGCCGGGGCGAGCATGTGACGGTTCTCTACCGGCAACGCAGCACCAGGAAGCCGGGTGAATGGCTCGGCAGGCTTGTCCTCGGCTACGAGGATGGCGAGGCCAGGATTTTCGCGGCGTCCATCTTCTGATGAACCCGATCCAGGACGGCAAGTTCGTCGAGCTCACCTACAGGGTCGCTGACAGGAGATCGGGGCAGGTCCTCACCTGCGTCGAATTCCCCTTGGGCTACGTTCACGGACACAACGAAATCCTAGCACCTTCCATCCATAGGGAACTGGAGGGCAAGTCCGCCGGCGAGGTCATCGAAGTGCCGATCGACGGCAGCCGCA
>JANLWV010000301.1:0-7115 GCA_031364765.1 Vicinamibacteria bacterium | reverse complement strand
GGTGGCGCTTTTTCTCGAGACCCTGGAGCCAGGGTTCGTGCCGCTGCCGGGCTCCAACCTTCTCTCGGGCATCGAGTCCGGTATCGCCACGTTCGTTGATCCCAGCCGCGTGAATCGAGTGATTGTGCTGGTTTCGGATGGCGAAGACCTGGAAGAGAGCCTCGAGGCTGCGGTGACGTCGGCGAAGAAAGCCGGCGTCATCATCCATAGTGTGGGCGTTGGATCCACCCAGGGCGGGCCGGTTCCCGACCTGGATTCGAGCGGAAGCCGCAGCGGCTACAAGCTGGAGAATGGCGAACCCGTCATGTCGCGCCTTCACCCCGAGAATCTCCGCCGGCTTTCCCAGGCCACCGGAGGCAAGTTCACTGAGGTGTCGCCCAGCGATATATCGCTTTCGGCGATCGCCTCGGCCATTGAAGCCATGGAGAACAAACAAACCGCAAGCGAGTTTTCGTTCCGGAAGAAGGAACGATTTCAGATTCCGCTTGGCCTGTCCCTGTTCTCTTTCCTTCTTGCCCTGTTTGGACCCGTCTTCCTGGAACGCCTTCGCCACAAGCGAACCCGTCTTCTCATAGCACCCATGCTCTTATTGGCCACGACCGCTCACGCCGACCTCAAGGATGAGATCCTGGCGCGACCGTCCCGCGAGACCAACAAGGGGTTGAAGGCCTACGAAGCTGGCAACGCGGCCCAGGCTCTCGCCGCCTTCGAGAAAGCCCGCGCGGCCCGGCCGAGCTCTGCCGTCACTCGTTTCAACGAAGCGGTGGCCCAGGTGAAGGCCGGTAAGGGGCCCGAGGCCATAGACACCTTCACTGCCCTTTCACGGGAGAAGAATGATCTGGGTTTCGAAAGCCACTACAACCTGGGCAACGCCCTGGTTGGCGCGCAGCAATTGCCGGGCGCCATCGCCGCGTATCGCGATGCCCTGAGACTCAGGCCCGATGACGCGCGCGCACGCCGGAATCTGGAGCTTGCCCTCCGGCAACTGGAACAACAGAAGAAACAGCAGGAGCAGGATCAGAAAGACCAGAAAGACGCCAAGAAGGATCAGAACCAGCAACAGAAGCAGCCCGCGCCGGGGAACGGCCCCCTGGAACCGCCCAAGACGGAAAAAGAGCGGGAGAACGAACGCTTTCAGAAGGAGACAGGAATGTCGAAGGAGCGCGCCATGCAGCTTCTGAAGGCCCTCGAACAAAACGAGAAAGCGGAGCAGAAAAGGAAGCTCGAAGCGGAGCGAGCGAAGCGGCGCAAAGGAAGGGACTGGTGAGCGGCCTATGGACATGCATTCTGGGGCTCTTGGCCTCGGTCGCGCTCGCCCAGAACGGATCGGTCCGCACAGAGGTTGATGTTCGAAAGATCGGGGTCGACGACATGACGACCCTTTCGATCATCCTTGACGGCGATGCTGCAGGTTTGGACGCTGCCGTTCCGTCGCTCAAGAATCTGAGGGTGGAGGCCGGACCCTCTTCCTCGACGCAGATCTCTTTCATCAACGGCTCGATGTCGCGGCAGAAAGTTCTGTCCTTCGTGTTGCGGGCGGAGAAGACCGGAACGGCCGAGATCGGCGCGGTTTCGGTCCAGGGCTATCCGCTGAGCGCTCCCATCACCATTGAAGTTGTTTCCGGGTCGATTCTTCCGGCGCAACCGCCGGACCCCTTCGGGCGCGATCCTTTCGGAGGCCGTGATCCCTTTGAGGAGATCTTTGGCCGGCCGCAGCGCCGACCGTCCGTCAATCAGGGCAAGCTCTTTGTTGAGGCGACACTCTCCCGTCCGGCCGCTCGAGTGGGCGAGCCCATCCTGGTCACCTACTTCGTGTACACCCAGATTTCACTTTCCGGAGTGGAGTTTGCGGAGGCTCCCAAGTACCCGGGATTCTGGGCCGAGGAGATTGATCGCACCCGCGGCGATTCCTCCGGGGAGAACACTACGGTTGAAGGGGAGGCCTTCCTCCGCTATCCCGTCCTCGAGCGACTTCTCTTTCCAACCAAAACTGGGCTCCTCGAGATACCGGAGGCCCGCTTGCGGCTTGTCCCGGCCGGCGGCACATTCGGCGTCGCCGCACCCATAGAGCGGAGCACAAAGATCCTCAAGGTCAAGGTGGATGCTCTTCCGAACGGCACGCCCGAGGGAAGTGCGGTCGGGTCGTATGACGTCCTGTCGTCCGTTGACCGAACGAGTCTCGCCCTGGGTGACGCGCTCACCTTCCGGTTCATGGTGAAGGGGCGCGGGAACCTGAAGTGGATTGATGCGGCGCCGAGCCTCGAGATGGAGGCCGCGCGTGTCTTTCCGCCTCGGGTGAGCTCCGACCTCAAAACCACGAGACAAGGAGTTGAAGGAAGCAAGACCTGGGAGTTTGTGATCGTGCCGGAGAAGCCAGGACCCCATGAGATTCCGGCGATTTCGTTCTCCTACTTCGATCCTGCGACCCAGTCGACACACACCGTCCGCACGGAAGCCATTCCGGTCTCGGGTTGGGCCGCCCACTCGCCGGCCACAACCCACGCCCCGAACAATGCGCCCCCCCCCCGTTAGCTCCGCGCCGATCTCGATAACTCCCATCGAGATCTCTCGGCGGTCGCCTCGGTGCTGGCGCTGGTGTCGCTGGTTTCCCAGGCCTACGTTTTCCGTCGCCGAACGGCCGGCCCCCTAGGCTCCGGACCCAATAGATCGGCGATCAGCGCGGCCTTGAGAGAACTTCGGGAGGAAAATCTGCTGAGTGGAGCGAAGGAACGCGCGGCGGCCAGAATTGCCGGAGCGCTTGAGTCCGTGTTTGGTCCAAGAGGGGAATGGCCCAGCGATGATTCTGGGGATCGATTGCGGAGTCTGGCCGACGATCTGGAGTTTCTGCGTTTCGCTCCCCAGCTCGGCAGCTACGACACGAAACTCAAAGAGGTACGCGACCGCGCCGTGGCGATGCTGGAGTCCAGGGTATGACGTTCCGCCACGTCTGGTTGCTTCTGATCGCGCTTCTGTTTGTTCCCCAGACACTCGCCCAAGCCGAAGCGCCCTCCGTCGCCTTTCGGCGTGGAAACGAAGACGCGTCGCGCCGTCGCTTTGATGACGCCATGCTCGAGTACGCCCGGCTGGCTAAGCAAGGCGTGCGCGCCCCTTCCCTCTACTGGAACTGGGCGCAGGTTGCCTCGGCGAAAGGAAGAAAGGGCGAGGCGCTTTGGGCCCTGCTTTGCGCGCAGGACCTGACGCCGGTGGACTTCAGCATCAGCCGGGAACTCGAGCGTCTTCGCGGAGAGCTGGGTCTCGATCCCTCTGAGGTCTCGCTCGGCCTTCTCGGCGATGCGAGCGTGATCGCGCGTCGCTTCAGATTCGACGCCCTTGCCATCATCGCCCTGGTCCTATCCATGGTCGCCACCCTGGGAAGGAATCCGCGCCCCTCCTGGTCCAGGGCCGGTCTTCTGGGCGGTCTCCTTTTGGTCTCACCCCTTCTGGCCAGCACCTTGCGCGAACCGAGAGGTGTGGTGGTGCAAAAGGACGCGCCGCTGATGGACACTCCACAAACCGACGCGGTGGCGCTCGCCAACCTGAGAGAAGGCGAAGTGGTTCCTCTCCTCGGCGAGGAGGGCGACTATGTCAGGATCCAGGATGCGTCGGGCGCCCGCGGCTTCGCCCACAAGAATGACGTTCGACGAATCGGGATGGAATAGTTGTGGCTGAAACGATGACCTTCGACGGGGACGCGCTTCACCTGCTCGACCAGAGAGCTCTTCCGGGTGAGGTTCGCTACGAAGTCTGCCGCTCGGCGGATGAAACCGCCCGGGCCATCAAGTCCCTGGTGGTTCGCGGCGCCCCCGCGATTGGTGTGGCCGCGGCGTTTGGCGTGGCTCTGGCCGCCAAGCGCGCGCTTGAAACAGGCTCGCCGCTCGAGGCCGCCTTGAAAACCGCGCACACAATTCTGGCCGGAAGTCGCCCGACTGCGGTAAACCTCTTCTGGGCCCTCGAGCGGATGCGCCAGAGACGGATCGCGCTTCAGGGAGCCTCCGGTCCCGCTATCTTCGCCGCGCTGGTAAAAGAAGCCCGGAAGATCCTCAGCGACGACGTGGCATCGTGCCACGCCATGGGCGAGTTTGGCGCCGCCTTGTTGCCTGATCACGCCAGCGTCTTGACTCACTGCAATGCCGGGGCGCTGGCCACCGCGGGCTACGGCACGGCCCTGGGCGTCATCCGGTCGGCTCATCGACAGGGGAAAATCGACCGGGTCTTCGCGGACGAAACCCGTCCGGTTCTGCAAGGAGCGAGACTCACCGCGTGGGAACTCGTGAACGATCAGATTCCCACCACGTTGATCACGGATTCGGCGGCCGGGTCCCTCATGGCCCGCGGAGAGATCAACTGTGTGGTGGTCGGCGCGGACCGCATAACCGCGAACGGGGACGTGATCAACAAGATTGGAACCTATCCCGTGGCTGTCCTCGCCCGCGAGCACAGGATTCCGTTCTTCGTCATTGCACCCCGCTCGACGTTCGATCTCGCCACTCCATCGGGCGCGGACGTCACCATCGAGGAGCGCGACGCGAAGGAAGTTCTGGAGATTCTGGGCGTTCGTACCGCTCCTTTCGGCGTGGATGTCCGCAACCCCGCGTTCGATGTCACCAAGGCGGCTCTGGTCACCGCGATCATCTGCGAGACGGGCGTCGCGCGGCCTCCTTTTCCCGATGAGCTGGTCCGACTCGTGGCCCTGCCGTTCCATTCCCAAAATCCCGATCCGGCCGTTCGCTAGACTGGTCCCCACTTTATTTTCTTGAGGAACGCATGAACATAGGACTTTTCTCGGGCCCGGCCTCGAAGGTGTCGGCTGACCTTCTGGTGTTTCTCGTTGACGAGAAGGAGCACATCCACACCATCGACGATCCCGAGATCGCCGCGGTGGTCGAGGATGCCGCTGCGCGTTTTCGGGCCCGAACGCTTACCCGTGAACTCATCCAGCAAGTGGGTCATCGGACCATCGTGGTGTACTCGGCCGCCCAGGTTCGAGGCCTGAACACCTGGGAGACCGTGAAGACGGTGGTCGCCCGCGCGCTGCGACTGGCGCGCGACCTGGGTCTCACCCGCGTGGCCGTCTTCCTCAACCATCAAGACGCCGCCCCGCTCGTTGGAAAGGCGGTCGAAGGCGCCGTCCTCGGCGCCTACGCGTTCGATCATCATCGTCAGGAGAAGGAGCGCTTCTTCAAGGAGAAGCTGGCCCTGGAGATCGTGGTTCACCCGGACCATCAGGCGGATGCCGAGGCCCGCAAGGCCCGCTATGCCTGGGTCTCGGAGAACGTGAACGTCGCCCGCGATCTGATCAACGAGCCGGCCAACATCGTGAACCCGCTAATGCTCGCCGAACGAGCGCAGCAGATTGCCTCAGAAGGCGGCCTGCAATGCGAAGTCCTCGATGAGACCGCCCTCAAGGCTAAGGGTTATCACGGCCTTCTCCACGTGGGGGCGGGGAGCGCCACCCCGCCGCGGATGGTCATCCTCCGTCACATTCCGCGGCAAAGTTCGGCCGAGACCATTGCCCTTGTGGGCAAAGGGCTCACCTTCGACTCGGGCGGCATTTCCATCAAGCCCGCCGAGAAGATGTGGGAAATGAAGGGCGACATGGCGGGTGCCGCCGCTGTCCTCGCGACCATGCGAACGATCGCGAAACTTCAGCCAAGCGTCCGTGTGATCGGGATTCTCTGCTGCGCCGAGAACATGCCGGGAAACAGCGCGAATCGCCCGGGCGATATTTTCATGGCCAAAAATGGCAAGAGCATCATGGTCGACAACACGGATGCCGAAGGCCGCTTGGTCTTGTCGGACGGTCTGGCTCGCGCGGGCGAAGAGGGCGCCACGCACGTCGTTGATATTGCGACGCTCACCGGCGCCGTGGTCAGGGCGCTCGGCCCTTCGGTCGCGGGAATCCTCGGCTCCAATCGTGAACTCATCCGCCGCGTGATCGCGGCGGGCGAAAGCCATGGCGAGGCTTTCTGGGAATTGCCCCTGATTGAGGAGTATCGGGATTCGCTGAAGACGCCCTACGCCGACATCAACAACATCGCTTCGGGCGGCGTGGCGGGCGCCATTACCGCGGCGCTCTTCCTTCGGGAGTTCGTGCCGGAAAACGTGGCCTGGGCGCACCTCGACATTGCCGGCCCCATGTTTCGCGACCGCGACTGGCGCTACTACGAGCCGGGCGCGATCGGCTTCGGCGTCAAGACGCTTGTTCATCTGGTCGAACGTTTCCGAGAGAGCGTGTAGTGCCGCTGCTGCTCGGCGGCATTGCCGCCCTCGCGAACGTCGCGGGCGGGCTGATCCTGGTTTCCCGCCGCCACTGGAACGACCTCGTTCTTCGATACTTTGTCGGTCTCGGCGCCGGCTTCATGCTCGCCACCACCCTAGTTCACATGCTCCCGATTGCGGTGGCAGGGACAGAGCACGGGCCGATTCTCATTCTGGCCGGCTACTTCCTCGTCCATTTCTTCGAGCACACGGTGGCGCCGCACTTCCACTTCGGCGAGGAAACCCACGCCCATGCGATGAAGTCGCCCGGTGCGCCGTGGACGGCCCTGGCCGGGCTGTCGGTTCACGCCTTCTTCGATGGCCTGTCGATCGCTTCGGGCCTCGCGGTGTCGCGGTCGCTCGGTCTTCTGGTATTTGTGGCGATACTGCTGCACAAGCTTCCGGAAGGCTTCACCGTCGCTTCGATCGCTCTCGCCTCGGGACAGGGGCGCTCCGGCGCTTTGCGGTCGTCGCTGGTGCTCGCCGCGGCGACCCTGCTGGGAGCGCTTTCCCTGGTTGATCCCTCATGGGTTGGCGTGGCCCTGCCCTTGTCTACGGGCGTCACTCTTTACGTCGCCGCCTCCGATCTCATCCCTGAAGTGAACGCCATTCGTGGCGTCAAGATGGCGGCCGCCGTATTTGCTGGCGTCGCTCTATCGCTTCTGGGGGCAGAGGTCATCGAGTTCGCGGGTCTCCACTAGGCCTTTCTCTGAAAGGCGCCCATGAACTCTTTGAGCATCAGGGGATTGTTGCTTTTGATGGCTCCGGTGATGAAGTCGGTGGCGGACGGGGTCTTCTTCCCGCTCCATACATCCAGAAAGATCTGAGACGTGGACTTGAAGAAGCAATCCGCGTCG
>JANLWV010000254.1:0-8141 GCA_031364765.1 Vicinamibacteria bacterium | reverse complement strand
CAACTCATCACTGCCTCCCTCATGGCAACCGGCTTGAGCCTGACTCCAGAAGCCGCCACTCAGGAGGGCACGGAACGAAACTTCTTCGCATGCCGAGTCGGTTACTCAACCTGCAAGCCAGGCGACCTCACTCCCGTACAGATGGAGGTCGTCGAACCGGCGAGTCTCGCCCGCAACTTTTCCGCCTGCCGGAACGGGTACTCGAGCTGCAAGCCCTCGCTGCTGAACGAGGATCAGACCGAGGTCGTCAAGACTGCAGAGCAGGCGCGAACCTTCAACGCCTGCTGGTCCGGCCATTCGAGCTGCCGTCGCGACCTTCTCACCGAGGATCAGATTGAGTCGGTTCGAACCGCCCGACTCGCCCGCAACTTCGCGGCCTGCCGCGCCGGATCCTCAAAATGCGACGGTAGTCTTCTCAACGGCGATCAGGTGGAGGCCGTGGAGACGGAGCGTCGAGCGCAGAACTACGCCGCCTGTCGGGGAGGCTTCGCAGGCTGCGACCCGACCCGTCTGACCGCCGATCAGGCCGAGGCGGTGGAAACGGCACGACTCGCGCGGAACTTCGCGGCATGCTGGAACGGCTACTCGAGCTGCAGCCAGGGCCTCCTCACCCCCGATCAGGTCGAGTCGGTTCGCACCGCGCGCCGCGCCCGGAACTTCGAAGCCTGCCGCAACGCATTCGGGACGTGCGAGCGAGGCCTGCTCACTCCGGATCCGGCCGGCGCCCTCAAGCGATAGATGCGCTCATCTGTCATCGTCTCCGCCGTCCGCACCCCCACCGGGAAGTTCCTCGGGGGTTTGAAGTCGTTCACGGCGCCGCAGCTTGGCGCCCTGGTCATAAAGGAAGCGGTCCGGCGCGCCGGCATCGATCCGGATGACATCGACGAAGTCATCATGGGAAACGTCGTCTCGGCGGGACTTGGCCAGGCTCCGGCCCGGCAAGCGGCGATCCACGCCGGCCTCCCCCCGAAAGTGGGCGCTCTCACCATCAATAAGGTGTGCGGTTCGGGGTTGAAAGCGGTGATGCTGGCCGCCCAGGGCATCGCCGCCGGCGACGTCGACATCGTGGTCGCGGGCGGCATGGAGTCGATGTCGAACTGTCCGCACCTGATGAAGGGGGGACGCGAGGGTTTGCGCATGGGCCACGGAACGCTCATCGACTCGTTGATCCACGACGGCCTTTGGGACGCGTACTCCGACTTCCACATGGGGTGCACGGGCGAGATCGTGGCCGAGAAGTACCACGTAACCCGGCAGCAGCAGGACGAGTATGCGGTCCAGAGCCACCAGAAGGCCCTGGCCGCGATCGCGGCCGGGGCGTTCAGGGACGAAATCTTGCGGGTCGAGATTCCGCAGCGCAAAGGGCCGGCGATCGTGGTCGAGAACGACGAATCGCCGCGCTCCGAAACGTCCATGGAGACGCTCGGAAAACTGAAGGCAGCATTCAAGGAGGGCGGGACGGTGACCGCCGGCAACGCACCCGGCGTCAACGATGGCGCGGCCGCCCTGGTCGTGATGGCCGAGGACCTCGCGAAGAGCCGTGGCCTCAAGCCTTTGGCGCGGATCGTCGGCCAGGCCACCTCGGGAGTTGAGCCGTCGCTGGTCATGATGGCGCCGGTCGAGGCAGTCCGGAAGCTTCTCAGGAAGACCGGTTGGAAGACCGAGGACGTGGGTCTCTTCGAGCTCAACGAGGCCTTTGCGGTTCAGGCGGTGGCGGTCGCGAAGGAACTTGGGCTGGATCTCGCCAAAGTGAATGTCAACGGGGGTGCGGTGGCCCTCGGGCATCCCATCGGCGCCTCGGGCGCCCGGATTCTGACCACCTTGATCTACGCGCTCAAGGCCCGGCGCTTGGAGCGCGGCATCGCCACCTTGTGTTTGGGCGGCGGGAACGGTGTGGCCCTCGCCATCGAAATGGCGCACTGACACCTCGGGGGGACCCTTGGATTTTTTGGAGGCTTTGACGATTTTGACGCCGCTCAAGATAATCTCTATCCCGTAGGGACTCCTTCTCTTGGAAGCAGGCCCCTCCTTGTCATCCACTTCATAAAGGACGTCATGGCACTCGAAGACGAACTCAAAGCCAGAACACTCGGACTGGTGAGCCAGCAAATGGCGAACTGGGTGGTCGAAATCCAGAAGCGCATCGTGGAGCACCAGGCGAATCTGGTAGGAGCGCTCGACGAACTTCAGGAGAGCGTCGCGCGCTACGACGAGAAGATCGACGAGGGAGCGATCGCGACGGCGATAGATGAAGTGATCGCGGCCAATCCCATGGCCCCGCCTAAGCCCGTGGGGGCGCCCGCCGCCCTCGAAGAAGCGGGACCCCGAATCGCGGTGTTGCTCTCGGCCATGGCCGAAGTCGACACCGGCGCCAACCTCACCGAAGTGTTGACGAGCCTGGTCAACGAGAGCGCCAAACAGGTCGATCGGGTCGCCATGTTCATCATCAAGGGCCCGAACGCGGTCGGCTGGTACGCGAAGGGCTTCGAGGCGAACGAGGCGGTGAAGCAGATCCAGATACCCCTCACCCACGACACTGTCTTCAAGAACGTGCAGAACGACCGCGCTCCCCTGCTTTTTGACCCGGCGGCCTTCGGCCAAACCGCGCAGGCCCTGCAGCGGATGGGAACTCTGGGTTCATCCGCCATCGCCGCGCCCATGGTCCTTCGCGACAAGCTCGCGGCGGTCCTCTATTGCGACACCACCGGTCCCATGACCGACCCGCAGGCCGCGTTCATCGACTCTCTGGTTCGTTTTGCCTCGAAGACAACCGACCTTCTCTCGTTCGTCCCGCGCTCGCCGGGCGCGCGCCCCGCCCCTCCCGTGGTGGCGGCGGGCGCTGCGCCCCGGGGGGCCGAAGGCGCCGGCACCGTCATGTTCTCGCCCTCGCAGGTCGCGGCGACGCGGCAGACCTCCGTAGCACCGCCCCCAGCACCTCCCCCTCCGCCTCCGCCGCCCCCACCCGCAGGCCCGAAAGCCGAAGGCACGGGCACGGTGATGTTCACGGCGTCCCAGATGGGCCAGATGCGGCAGCAGATGTCACAGATGAAGCCGGCCACAGCTCCCGCGGCACCCGCTCTCTCCCCGGAAGAAACGAAGGCCCACGAGGATGCGAAGCGTTTCGCGAGACTGATCGTGAGCGAGATCAAGCTCTACAACGAAGCCAAGGTGACCGAAGGGCGGAAGGCGAAGGATCTCCACTCGCGCCTCAAGGAAGACATCGAGCGCGGGCGCCAGATGTACCACGATCGTATCTCCCCCGGCCTGAGGAACAACACAAACTACTTCCACGATGAGCTGGTCCGGCTCCTGGCCGGCGGCGATCCTGCGGCACTCGGCCCGATGTAGTTTCACCACCGCCCTTGAAGAACTCCAGGAGCAGCGGCCCCACGTCGAGTCACGCGCCCGGGAAATGCCTGACGGCGAATTCTCTCGTGGTCCTTGCGTTCACGGCGCTCATAGGTATCGCGAGGGCCCAGGGTCAAACCGGCGAGGCCGACAAGCTCGAGGGTCTGAGACCCGTCCTGACCAGGACCGAGGCCATGCTGCTGCAGGCGTCGATCGACCTCCGTGGCGGCGTTAAAGCGATTGTGGTCGAAAGGCTGAGGAAACTCTCGAGCGATCACGCGGGCGAGGAGGCTTCAGGCCTCGCTCAAGTCCTGGTGGCGAAGGCGTCGCTGACCCTGGGCCGGTTCGACGAGGCGGCCGCCGCGGCCCGCCATCCGGACATCGACCGAACCGGCCTCGGGGATCGCGCCCTCCTGATCCTCGCCCAGTCCAAGGCGCGCGCCGGGGATTACGCCGGTTCGGCGTCGGCCTACCTGCGCGCGGTCGATGCCGCGCCGTCCGACGATGTCGCCTGCAGCGCGCGATTGGGCGCGGCCGCGGCCCTTCAGCGGATCAAGCAGGGGGCGAGGCGCGTCACCCTGCTCACAGAGGCGGTGGGCGTCTGCCGCCAGGGGAACGCCGACGTGCTTCTCGACCTGGGCGAGGCGCTTCTCGCCCAGGGATCGCGCGACCAAGCGCTGACCCGCCTTGAGGCGATCGAACGCGTTTATCCAACCTCGCAGCAGTCGCAGACCGCGGCCAGCCTGATCGCGTCTTTGCTCGCGCCTTCGGGGTCTCATCCGCAGCGTTCGGGGCGTCAGGATTTCGAACGACGCTTCGCACGGGCGAAGGCTCTGCTTCGGAGCGGACAGCGCACCGCCGCGATCTCCGAACTTCGGAAGCTAAAGCTTCACCCCGCGATCGACCCCAGCGTTGACGAGGTGCAGGTGGCCCTCGGACACGCCCTGTCGCAAACCTCCACCCGTGAGGCCAAGATCGTTCTCGAAAGCGTCCCCGAAGCCTCTCCGGCCGGCGCCGAGGCGCGTCTGCTTCTCGCCCGCCTGTCGTCCGAGTCCGAGCGCCCCGCCCGCCTCAACGAAGTCGTGGCCCAGTTCCCCGGCACGTCCGTGGCCGAGGAAGCTCTCTATTCCCTCGCGACGTTCTTTCAGAGGGACGCTCTCTATTCCGAGGCGGCGCCCTATTACCGGCGTCTCGTCGATGAGTTTGCCGATGGCTCCTACGCCGAGGCTGCGGCCATGCGCGCCGCCTTTGAAGCCCTTCGCGACGGCCGGTCCGCGGACGCAGCGCCACCCCTCGAGACCATGGCGCGGCGGGCGAAGGCCCCGGCCGGGTTTCTCTACTGGGCGGGAATGGCGAGGCTTCGCAACGGCGAGACCGATCGCGGCGCCGTGCTCCTGGGTGAAACCGCCGAACGCTTTCGGAACAGCTGGTACGGAAGCCTGGCCGCTACCGAGCTTTCAAAGCTGCCCATAGGCGCTTCGGCCCCGGGCGCGAGGGTATCGGGAGCCGCGTTCGGCTGGCCATCCGAAGAACTGCCGGGAACGTTCAAAGCGCGCCTCCGGCAGCTTCTGCTTATTGGTCTCGACGCCGAGGCGCTCGACGAACTGAAGACCCTCGGTGACACGAGCGCGGTGCTCGAAGCACGGGCGCTGATCGAGGCCGATCGAGGGGAGCTTCGCAACGCGATCATCTACATGAAGCGGGCGCGGCCCGAGTACGTGTCGGCGGAGATCAAGGATCTGCCCGCCCGGGTGTGGACAACGATTTATCCGCTCAAGCACGGGGAGGCCCTCAAGGCGGCGGCGGGGCGCGAGAACCTCGACCCCGCCCTGGTGGCAGCACTGGTGTGCCAGGAGTCGACGTTCGACGAACGGGCGAAGAGCGGCGCGGGTGCCAGGGGCCTGATGCAGATCATGCCCTACACGGGAAGGCCGCTGGCGCGGGAGTTCGGCAAGCGCTACAACACGAGAATGCTGCACGAGGCCGAGACCTCCCTGACTTTCGGTACTCGGTATTTCCGGCAGATGATGCAGCGCTTCGGCTCGCGGCCGGATGCCGCTCTCGCCGCGTACAACGCGGGACCCCACCGAGTGGATCGATGGCTTGCGCCGAATCCGCAGATCCGCAGCGACGAGTTCACGGAATTGATACCGTTCACGGAGACGCGCAACTACGTGATGATTATCCTGGGCGCCCGCGATCAGTACCGGAAGCTATACGGGCTCGAGCCCGCAGCCTCGCCCGGGTCCTGAGCAGGCAATCGGCTGCGGCCTCCGGCGCGTCGGGATGCGACAATCGCCGCACATGACTTCGATCGGCGACATCTTGAAGCAGAAAGACCCTGGCCTCGCCGCTGAACTGGCGGTTCGAGCTTCGGGCCGGAGATCGCTTGAACTACGAAACATCACGATTGAACCGTCTCCCACCAAACACGCGGAGGGCTCGGCGCTCATCACGTTCGGCGACACGCGCGTCATCACTACGGTGAGCGTCGAGGATCGCATCCCTCAGTTCCTGCGCGGCAAGGGCGAGGGCTGGCTCACCGCCGAGTACGCCATGCTTCCGCGGGCCACCCATACCCGCACCGCGCGCGAAGTGACCAAAGGAGCGCCGTCCGGACGAACCCACGAGATTCAGCGTCTCATCGGCCGCTCGCTGCGCTCTGTCCTGGACATGAAGGCTCTCGGCGAACGCACACTCACCATCGACTGCGACGTGCTCCAGGCCGATGGCGGCACGCGCACCGCGTCCATCACCGGGGCGTTTGTCGCGCTCGTTCTCGCCCTGCGCAAGATCGGGGCTCTCGCCGCCCTCCGCGATCAGGTCGCCGCGATTTCGGTCGGCCGGGTCAAGGGGGCCACGGTCGTGGACCTCGACTACCTCGAAGACTCAGCTGCCGAAGTCGACATGAATGTCGTCGGTCTGGCCTCGGGCGCTTTTGTAGAGGTGCAGGGCACGGCCGAGCAGAAACCATTTTCGAAAGCCGACCTCGACGACATGATGAAGGCGGCTCAGGTCGGGCTTGAGGTACTGTTCGAGAAACAGCGCGCGGTCCTGCCGCCCTTCAAACTGAAAACGTAGGTCAGCTAAAGTCCGAGGCCCAGCGACCAGACGAAGCGACCGTTCGGCCCGCCTGCTCCAGAAACCTTGCGGGCATAGCCGATGCTTCCCCGAAATCCGAAAATCACCACGTCGCTCTCCACTCCGGCGAAGGAGTGTCCATGGGTGACGCCGGTCGGATCGCGCCAGGTCCTGAGGAGAATCGCCTTGAGCGTCACGGCCAGGCCCGATGGCTTGAACGGCGAATCCTCGAAAACTCCGGCCACAAGCCCAAGGCCGAACTGAGCTCCCCTCGTGCCCGCGCGTACCTGGGCGAGCTTCGCCGGCGCCCAGGCCCCGAGCATTTTCGGCTCACCCCACATCAGGGTCGCCGAGCCGGTCAGCCGCGTGGGCCCGTGATAGGCGAGGCCCAGAGTCACGTCGGTTTGCCGCGACGCCTTCGCGGAGTCAGGAACGGGCCCGGAGTCCTGGGCGGAGAGAGCGTTCGAGGCGGAAAGCAGGAGCGATGCGAGGGCGGTCGCGATCAGTGAGGATTTCATTCCTCGGCATTCTCCCTTTCCCTGGGCGCTCGTCGTCAAGCCAGGCCGGCCATCGGGCATCCCGGGCAAAAAAAGGAGATAATTCAATGATCGGTTCCAACGGGCGGAACAACACTTTCAGGAGTTTTTGGAGAATCATGAGGAAATCTACAATCATCGCGGTTCTGGCGGCGGCGCTTATCACGCCCGCGGTCAACGCTGCAGACGTGACCGAGGCCGACTACCAGAAGGCCATGAAGGAGACGAACGCGGGCATGCAGGCCGTGAGCAAGGCCGTCCGTGAAGGCGGCGCTGACCTCAGCGGCGCGGTGGCCGGAGCGAAAGCCATCGACGCGGCCCTCGCCAGCCTCGACAGCTTCTGGGCCGCCCGCAAGGACGCGGAGGCGGTCAAGATGAACGCGGCGTCGCGCGCGGCCGCTCTGGCCGTGGTGAAGGCCGCGGAAAGCAAGGACGCGGCGGCCACCGACGATGCCAGGAAGGCTCTCGGGGCCACGTGCAAAGCCTGCCACGATGTCCACCGGGAACAACTCCCCGACAAGACCTACAAAATTAAGTAATCTTTTTCAGGGAACCTGCGACGCGACGTTGGCGGCACGGGCGGCGGCGATGCCCTTGAGGCCGCCTACCGCGGCTTCGAAATCCGCATTCGAAAATGGTTTGTGGGTGTCCGCGGTGACGCTAGCGCGAATCAGGCCGGCGTAAAGATCGATCTTGGTACCGAGAAAACCCTCGGACACGAAGTTCGTGGCAATGCGCTTCACTTCGCTTTCATAGTAGGACTTCATCGCGGGATCGGCCATCAGTCGCTTGGTGAATTCGTTCGAGTCCATCCGCTGCTGGACCGGCCATTCGGCGGCCTGGAATGAGGTGTCCTTGTCCCAGGGAACAAAAATGAACTTCTTCTGACCGCCGTACTGATAGAGATAGAAATTGTTCATGCCGAACTGGCCGACCATGCCGTCGTATTCGGCGGACGCGTTCTCCACCGCGACATAAGTGAGGAATTTCTTCACGTCTATGAACGCCTCCATGGCCGCGGCGTAGCCCGACGGAGGGGTCTGATTCACCGCCTTGATGAAATCCGCGAGACCGCTATCGAGCTTGCCCTCGTTCGTCTGGGCTTGAAACGGCACCGGCGAGTAGGTGGCGCTGCCGTCGCCCTTGTAGGTGAAACGATAGTCCCCAGCATAATCA
>JANLWV010000230.1:0-16699 GCA_031364765.1 Vicinamibacteria bacterium | reverse complement strand
CGAAGTACGCGACTGATTTCGCCCAAGCACCCTCTGGTTTCGCCGTCCTCGATCTTGGGTGTGGCCGCGGCGAGTTTCTGCAGGCCCTCGCTCGGGCCGGAATCAAGGGCCGCGGAGTTGAAAGCAATGAGTCGGCGGTATCGGCTTGCCGGGCCGCGGGCCTTGAGGTCGTGCGCGGCGATTTGATCCAGTTTCTCAAGGGCACGGAAAGCGCTTCGGTGGGCGGTGTCCTGGCCGCGCAGGTGGCCGAGCACCTGAGGCCCGCGGTCCTGCAGGCTCTCCTCGTCGAGGCCCATCGGGTTCTCACCCGAGGCGGTCTGCTGATTCTGGAGACCGTGAATCCGAGAAGCGTCACCGGCCTGCTGGAGGTCTTCAATCGCGACCTGACCCACGAGAAGCCGCTTCATCCCGAGACCCTGTCGTTCCTGGCGTCGGCGGCCGGTTTCACGGACGTACGGATTGAGATGCTGTCGCCGATTGAGGCGCTTTCGCAACTTCGCAAGCTCGATGGAACCTCGGCCGTTCCCGGCTCCGTGGTGGAAGCGTTCAACGAGAACGTGGACCGTCTGAACGCTCTGCTTTACGGTTCGCTCGAATACGCCCTTTATGCCCGACGGGCCGGCGGAGACCGCGGTTGAGACTGGCCATCGTTTCGCCGATCCCGCCAGCGCCTACCGGAATTGCGGACTACACGATCGATGTGACGAAAGCCCTGGGAAGCGCACACACGATCGAGCTGTTTCACGATCAGGATCAGGTCAGCGATTCGCTTCCGGCGCCGGCGTTTCGAATCGACGACCTTCCACGGCGTGCTGCGGCCCGACCCTACGATGCGGTGATCTACGAGATGGGGAACGCTCCGGCCCACGACTTCATGTACGACTGGCTCGAACGAGTCCGAGGAGTGGTGGTCCTGCACGATCTCGTCCTCCACCACTCCTTCGCACGTCGCTATCTGGAATCGTCCGAGTCTCAGGCGTACGCGGCTGACCCGTCGAGCCGCGAGAAGCAAGTCCGAGCCGAAGCGAAGCATCAGCGTTATCTAGCCGCCATCGATGCCGTCTATCCGGGGATGGGCGAGCGGCTGAAGGACGCTCACTTGAATTCGACCGGCGATCTCCTTCCCTATGCCTTCCCCCTGTTCGAGCCTTCCCTCGCGCGGGCGCGGGCGGTGGGTGCGCACAATTCATTCATGGTGGAGGCGATCCGGACCGCTCGGCCCGATCTTTTCTGCGGTCGGCTGGCCATGCCCGTTCAAGCTTTGACCGTGGCGCCTTTAACGATCGCTGCGCTGCGCACGCGGCTCGGACTCCGAGGCAGCAACGCGGTCGTCGGTTGCTTTGGTCTGGTCACCAGAGAGAAGCGGATCGAAACCGTGGCGCGCGCGATCGCGCGCATCGCGGAGCTCCATCCCGACGTTCGCTTCCTTCTCGCGGGACCGGTAGGCGACCCCTCGTGGTTGACCTCGCTCCTCGTTCGAACCGGCGTTTCGAATCGAACGATCGTGGCTGGTCGGCTAGAGAGCGACGAATTCGCCGCGGCCATGGCTATCACTGATGCTGTAGTCCATCTTCGCTACCCTACGGCGCGAGAAACCTCGGCCGCGCTCCTCCGCGTGATGGCGCAGGGCCGGCCCGTCATCATTTCCGATATCGCAAATCAATCCGAAATCCCTGCGGATACGGCAAGGCGTGTCGACCCTGGGGACGAGGAGGGCGGTGTGACTCGCGCCATCGACTGGATTCTTCGGAACCGGCAGGCCGCCCAGGCGATGGGGGAAAGAGCACGGCGCTACACCGCCACCGAGCACTCGGACGCGAAGACCCGCGAAACGTACGAGCGACTTCTCCAGTCCATCGCTCCCCACTATTCTCACGCTCTGCCATGACGTCGATCAGCGTCGTTTTCCCCCTCTTCAACGAAGAGGACTACGTGCTTCGCGCTTACGAAGCGGCGGTGGACGCACTCGGCCCAATCACGAACGACTACGAGATCATCCTCGTCAACGACGCCTCCACCGATCGCACATCGGAGATCGTCGAGTTGTTGCGCGCCAAGGATCCCAAAGTCAAAGCGCTTCACAACCCGGTTAATCGGAGACTCGGAGGGACTTTGCGAGCGGGCTACGCCGCCGCCACCAAGGAACTTGTGCTCTACACCGACGCCGACCTTCCCTTTGACCTTCACGAAGTTCGGAAAGCGGTCCGACTCCTCGAAGTGCAGAAAGCGGACGTGGTGTCCGCGTACCGGTTCGACCGGACGTCTGAAGGTTTCCTTCGGACCGTCTATTCGTTCTTCTACAACTCCCTGGTGCGCGCCCTGTTTGGCCTCGCCATCAAGGACGTCAACTTCTCATTCAAGCTCTTCAAGCGCGAACTGCTCGAGAAGTTCACCCTCAAGAGCGACGGGAGCTTCATCGATGTGGAGTTTCTGTGCCGGGCGCGAAAGGCGGGCGCCCACATCATCCAGATCGGCGTCGACTATTTTCCACGCTCGCGGGGCGTGTCGACACTTTCCTCTCCCGCCGTGATTTTGAAGATTCTGCGCGAGCTCGTGGCCCTCCGCCGCGAGATGGCCTGAGCGGGCGTCCCTTGCGAGCCCGGTCGCTCTATCGGGACCAGCCGCTCGGCGCGCGCCTGCACACCTGGCTTCGCGCGTGGTCGGCCCCGCTTCAATCGGTGGTTTCCGCCCTGCCCCAGGAGGGCCGCCTTCTCGATGTTGGCTGTGGTCACGGCCTCATCTCGAACGAAGTGGCCCTGCGCAATCCGGGCGCGCGAGTTCTCGGAATCGATCTCTCGGAAACCAAGATCGCCTCGGCGCAGGCCAGTGTGGGGACGAGAAAAAACCTTGAGTTTCGTCTGGCGGCCCTGGAGGTCCTCGAGGAGTCGGGTTTCGACGCCCTGAGCCTGATTGACGTTTTGTATCTCGTGCCCGCGGCCTCCTGGGATCCGTTTCTGGCAAACTGCTTTCAGAAGCTGAAACCCGGCGGCACATTGGTGGTCAAGGAGATAGGAACCGTACCCCGGTGGAAATTCGAGAGACTGAAGCTGCAGGAATTCATCAGTACGAGGGTCCTTCGGATCACGAAGGGTGAGACCATGCATTTTGAGAGCGGAGACGAGTTGAGGGACCGCCTGACCAGAATCGGGTTTGAAGGCGTCTCCGTCCAGCGACTCGACGCCGGCTACGCCTCGCCGCACATCCTGCTTACCGCCCGAAGGCCCGGACCATGACCCGCAAGCTCATCGTCAGCGGAGACGATCTCGGGCTTCACGAAGCGATCAACCGCGGTGTGCTGGACGCCCACGAAGAGGGCATCGTCACCTCCGCTTCGATTGTGGCCAGCGGCCGCGCGTTCGATCACGCGCGCCGATTGGTCGAAAAACGGCGGAAACTCGACATCGGCATCCATCTGACCCTGGTCGAGGAACGGCCGCTGCTGGGCCCGGACGTTTTGAAGACCCTGGCCCCCAAGCGAGTGTTTCCGAAGGGCTATCGCCAACTTTTCCTTGGCCTGGTCAAGGGACGGATCGACCTGCGCGAAATCGAGTTGGAGCTTGACGCCCAGGTCCAGAAAGTTCTGAAGGCGGGCCTCGTGGTGTCCCATCTTGATTCGCATCAGCACACCCATTTCTTTCCCCAGCTTCGTCCCATTCTGTTCAAGCTCGCCCAGCATTATGAGATCCGAAGCGTCCGGGCCGGCGGGCGCGTGGTGCCTTCGCGCACCAAGTTCAGCCTGTTCCTGGCGCCCCTGGCGAAGAATCTGCAGCGCGCGGCGCGCGCCCGAGGTCTTTCGACACCCGACTCTTTGTGGCTTCCATCCCCCAGCGGTCGGATTACCGGCCTTCAGCTGGTGAAGGGGATTCACAAGCTCCCCGAAGGCGTCACCGAACTGGTGGTGCACCCGGGCGTCGACCAGACGGCGCTCACCCGTGCGTATCCGGCCTGGGGCTTCAAGTGGGAGCAGGAACTAGCCGCGGTGAAGGCAACGGATGTGCGGGATACCCTCGCTCGACACAACGTCCAGCTCACCCGGTATTCGGAGCTCGATTGACGGTTGTCCGCCCACTTTGTGTGGCGGCCCTCGCGGGGTTGACGCTTCTTCCCACCCTGGTCTCCACGATGGTGGCTCCGGCCAACTACGGAGCCCACGGCCTCACCACCGGCTTTGGTCGGGGCCGCCTCGACCTCACCGGGATTGTTTCGGAGGGCTCGGGGGGTAGCGTCGACCTTCCGCACGAAGGCGTGCGGCTGACCGTGCGGCTCTCCGGCACGGGCCCGATTCGCTTCCTTGGGGGCGGCGTGGATCGAACGATCGTGGCCGAGGAAAGCCCCGCAAGCGTGCGCCTCGACCTGAGGATGGGGGGCCGAGTGTCGATCGAGTCGTCATCACGCATCCGGCTCCACGACCTTACGGTCGAGCGCGTCCGCAGGTCCTTTCCGGAGGTGGGCGCGACCTTTGCGCTGGGCGTCCTGGCGGTTTTCCTCGCCACGCGTGGTTTGAAGCAGGCGCTCGCGTCGTCGGTCCTTCTGCTCGCCGGGTTCCTGTTGATCACCGCCGGCACGCTTTCCGGCACGTTCGCCCGAATTGCGGTCGCCCGTCTGATGCCTGCGCTCGTGGTGGCGCTCCTTTTTGTTCCCTTGATTCTGGCCGTCAAGGAGGCACGGTTCCCCTCGCCACGCGGCCTCAGCCGGCTGGGCGTCGTTGCCTTCGCCTCGTCGATCATTCTGGCCGGTGTCCAACTTGTCTCGTTCGAGCAGCCCCTTCCCATGGGCGATCCCCAGGCGTACCTCGAAATGGGGGGCAAGTTCGCCGAGGCGATGGCCCGAATAGCCTCGCCCCTGGGTCTGGGTCCGGTCCTGAGCGAAGTTCAGCCGTACCTCGCCCTTCCCGCGACCGGTTTGCTCTACGGTGTCCTGCTCCTCCTTGGGGGTCTGGGGCTGATCTACACCGCGCAGGCCATCGCGACGGCGGCAGCGGTCTCGGCCACGGTTTCGATCTGCGAGACCGAAATTGGTCCGCGGGCGGCGAAGATTTCCCTGGGCATCGCTTTGCTGCATCCGAGCTTCTCCATCCTTCCCGGGATTGTTCAGCCCGAGCCCTTTGTCCTTGCCGCCTGGACTACCGCTGCTCTTGCGACTCTCCGCGCGTTCCGCAACGGCAACGACCCGCGTGCGCTTCTGGCCGGTGGAGTCCTGCTGGGGATGGGCTTGGCGCTCCATCCCCAGGGTCTCTCCTTCCTTCTTCTCGCCCTGGCCCTGTGCGTCTTGCCCTGGATGAAGCGCCTCGCGAAACAGCCGGGGCTCGTGATCTTTCCGATGCTGGGAGCGTTTGGCGTCCTCCTTCCCGTGGCCGCAGCCGAGCACTTTTCGAAGCCGCTCGCCTACGTCCTCGACAAGGAGTACGGTTTCTTCGCGTACACCTCGCCTCATCCCTTGGGTTTCTGGCTTTACATGGATAGCGACGGCTGGCAGGGCCCGCTGCGGATTGAAGACACCACCTACCAGAAGGAACTCATTGCTATGAAGGGCGAGACCGCGACCACCTCGACGTTTACAGATGTTGCGCTCTTTGTCTCCCGGCATCCCGCCCTATCCCTTAGGACCGTTCTGACGAATCTGCATCGTCTCTGGCATCAGCCCGATAACCCGTTTGCCGTTTCCTTTGTGCTTCCCTATGGACTTCAGATCCCGTTCCACCGCGGCCTGGTCGTCCTCTTTGTGCTCAGTCTTCCGGCCCTGCTCGGGAGCCGCCTCGCCATTCTGGCGTTGCCGTTCGTGATGTTGTCGATGACCTATCCCGCGTATCACGTCTTCAACAAGTATGCGACGCCCGCCTTGCCGTTCACGATCATCGGCGCCTCTCTCGCTCTTGAGCGGCTTGCGCAGGAGCGAGCGCGGGGTCTTTTCCTGGGTGGGCTCGTTTGCGCCGCTCTGGGCGCGCTTCTGCCCGCGGTCTGGTTCGCGCGACTCGGAGTCTCGGGCGATCTGTTTCTCTTCCTAGTCCGAGGTCTGCTCTGGATTGGACTGAGCCTCGCCCTGGTGAAGGCCATTCAGAACTGGGGCGTCGATGCGCGGTCGAAGGCCCTCGCCGGCGCCGTTGGCTTGATAGCGCTCGTTGGCAGTTCATTGGCCGCGTCACGTACCGACACGACGCGCGGAGCCTGGTCGGCGTCGCTCGATCGGCCGTTTGAAGTTTCATGCCGTCTCCGCGCGCCGTCCCCGGTTGGGCAGCGGTCATCGGCCGACCCTGCGTGGATTCTGGTCGACTCTCAGGCCGGTAACACGACTCCGCCTCGGATCGAAGTCAACGGTCACGTGCTCGAACCTGCCTCCCCCACAATGCCGACCTACGGCCTGGCGAGTGTTCGTGGTCACCGCGATCCCCACACGTTCAGGCAGATCTGGCGTGCTCCTTTGGGTGAAGACATACTAGCCTCCGGAGAGTTGAAGGTCCGCGTGATGGGAGGGCCAGGGGCGCGGGTTTTTGGCGATATCCGCGCGGGAGGCGATGGGCCGAGACTTTCGCTCGGGAACTGGCCTTATCTCAGCGTCTATCGCCTGATGCACGAGGGCCAGTACCGCCTGAAGGCGGCGGATGTGCCCGCTCAGGCGTGCGTGGCGCCGGGCCTGTCCGGTCGACCGGGAATTGCCCTGGCCCGAATCCCGGCAGGTGGGGACACTCAGATCGCGCTCAAGTCGGCGAAACCGCTGACCTGGATTTTTTGAGCGCGGACCACGTTAGAGTGCCGCGCGGGTCGCGTCCATCAGACGCTTGAGCTCGACTACCTCAGCTTCGGTCGCGGTGGCCAGAGGCGGACGTGGAATGCCGCCTCGGCGTCCGGAGAGGGTGACCGCGGCCTTCAGGCCGGCGACGCCGTACGTCGCGGTGACCGCGATGGCGAGAGGCGTCAGGACGAGCTGCAGCCTTCGCGCGCGATCGTGGTCGCCGGCTTTGAACGCGCGGTAGACCGCGACCGAGGCCTCGGGGGCGCAACCGGCGACGGCAAGAACGCCGCCCGAAGCCCCCAGACTGAGGGCCGAGTACAGCACCGGCGCCGAGCCCGCCGCGACCGGGAACTCTTTGGGCACTCCCATCAGGATCTTCTGCAGGTTCGCGACATCGCCGCTCGAGTCCTTCATTCCGCGGATGTTCGGATGCTTCGCGAGCTGATGCACCACATTCGGCGGAATGGGAAGGCCGGTGCCCCCGGGCATCGAGTAGAGGAGGACCGGGATGCGTGAGACATCCGCCACCCCTTCGTAGTGTCGCCTGAGGGCTTCTCCGTTGAGGTGGCTCTTGAAGAAGAACGGATTCAGGACCAGAGCGGCGAAAGCACCTGCATCGGCCGCTTTCTTGGTAAGTTCGACGGTGGTGCGCGTCGAATCTGTTCCGGTGCCCGCGTAGATGGGCCGGCCGTTGGACTTCGCCACCGCGGCCTTGATGATGGCGACCTTCTCGTCTTCCGAGAGACAGGCCGCTTCGCCGTTGCTGCCGAGGACGAGGAGACCGGAGAAGTCGCAAGCCGCGTACGACTCGACGTTGGCTTCGTAGCCCGCGAGGTCGAGCCGGCCGTCCGCCTCAAAAGGCGTGACGATCGGAGGGATGATGCCTTCCAGGAAGCTGGCCATCTCGACCCTCCTCTAGGTAACGAAGGCCTTAGGCGGCGGGCGTCTTCTTGCCGAGTGCCGTGGCCACGCGCTCAAGCAAGCGCTGGTCCTGGGGCGTGAAGGAATCGCGGAAGTCGCTCCAGACTTCGAGGATCGCCCAGAGTCCCGCGTCGGTCCTTACCGGGGCGATGAGCAGCGATCCCACGGTCAGGCCCACGGCTTTCCAGGCGCTCTCTTCCGTGATGTTCGAGATCATCGTCGATCGCGGATTTCGCGCGGCGTCGGCCAAGGGTCCGCCCGAACCCACGCGCTCGGGGCCGGTCGGACGATTGGCCGCGGTCAGCATGGCCAGATCCTCGCCGTCGGCTACGTAGGCCGACACCGCGGTGTAGCGGGCGAACTTTTTCTTGAGACTGTCTACCGCGAGTCGGAGAGCTTCCTCGAACGAGGGTGCTGCCTGAATGTCCGTCTCGAGCTGCGCCGCAACTTGTTCACGCCGGTTTGCGGCGGTGCGAACCAGGTCGCGCTTCCATGGCTTCTCATCTTCCGACATCAACGACACGTGGTGAAAGTCCTCCATTTGCGATTAAGTACCAGAAGAACCTTCCCTCTGGGGGACGGGAATGCTACCACCGTTGACGCTGGTGGGCGGCAAACGCGAGCCCGGCCTCTGGTCGCCTTGCCTCTTCCCGAATCAGCCGGCCAGGACAAAAGCGAAGATGACAAGAAACCCAAGAAAGAACATGGCCGTGGACATGAGCGTCTCTTCGGGGAGCCGCGTCTCGACCAGCAACTCCTCGGTGACCAGATAGAGCAGCGCCGCGGCCCCGAAGGACAGGACCACGGCGAGGACCGTGCTCGAGGCGCCCTTGAGCAGCACCATCCCGCCGAGCGCGCCGACGAGCAGGAGAAGCGAGATGCCGGCGGTCACGGTAAAGGTGATGAGGCGCGAGGCCTTGTTCTCGCGGAACGAAGCCCCCACGGATAGGGTGAGGAACAGCAGCTCGAGACCGAGGGCAAGCGACAGAACCATACCGAGCCCCTTCCCCATCGAGAAGCCGGCGCCGATGATCGCCCCGTCGATGACGGTATCGACCGCCGCCGCGATGGTGAGGCCCCAGGGTTTTCGCCGAAGGCGGTGCTGCTGCTCTTCGATCCACAAGGTCGCCCACTTGACCCCGATCATGAGAAGGCCGCCTAACGCGAAGCCGCCCAGGACCAGCCCGGGCGGCGCTCCCGCGCGCGCCGAGTCCGGAGCGACCTTCAGCGCCACCGCTGCGATCACGAGTCCGGCCGCGAAGTGCTGGATGTAGCTGGTCAGCCATCGGTTGGGTGACCAGAACACGGAGACGATGCCGCCCACGAGTCCGGCCGCGGATGCCGCCGCGATGTAGGCCAGGTCGGGCACGGTCCAAGAATAGAGGATCTGGCTCAGGTGCTAAGGGCGCCGACGAAGGCCGCGGGGTTGACCTCATAGTTCGGGAAGACCTTCGCGAGGTCGGAGACGCCCATGTGTCGAACCAGGATTTCGCCGACGAGGTCGCGGAAGTCGGTGGTGACGGGGAGATCCCTGCCTTCGAAGAGGTTCTCCTCCGAGAGTCTGGGGAACTTTCCGAAAACGCGACCGCCCAAAACCGGTCCGCCCAGAACAAACGACACGCCGCCGTGGCCGTGATCGGTGCCGCGATTCCCGTTCTCACGCACGGTGCGGCCGAACTCCGTCATGGTCATCACCACGACATCGTTCATGCGATCGCCGAGGTCCCGGTGGAACGCGGCCATCGATCCGCCGAGCTGACGGAGGAGATTGGCGAGCTGACCGGTCGAGGAGCCCTCGGCGGTGTGGTGATCCCAACCGCCCACGTCGACAAAAGCGAGTTCGACGCCGAGGTCGGCCTTGATGAGCTGAGCCATCTGCCTCATGCTGTCGCCCAGCCGGCCACGAGGATAGGAGACGCCCTCCCGGGGCTGATACTTCGCCGGGTCCGCCACTTTCAGGGCTTCGATAGCCTCGAAGGTCTCGCGGCCGGCGTTTCCCAGCAGGTCATTCGCGGCGTCCGCGTAGAGCTTCTCGAAGGCCGTTGACGAGGCATCGCCGGGTTTTCGAGCGGAGCTCTTCGGGTCCGCCTCCTCGCTCATCTCGATGTCTTCCCGAACCCGGAAATCGTCGATCCGCGCCAGGGCCACCGCGGGCGATCCGCCTCTGAGCACGCGCGGGAGCGTCTGGGTCAGAGCCACCGCCCGGAACTTCGAGTCGGTCCGGCCGAGGGACCCCGAGCAACGATTCATCCAGCCATCGGCGGTCGACTTCTGTCCGGGCGTGCCGCTTTCCATGAAGTCCTGGGCGTCGAAATGCGACCGCGTCAGGTCGGGCGAACCGATCGCCTGAACGATGCCGAGCTGGCCCTCCTTGTAGAGAGGAAGCAGAGCGTCGAGCGCAGGATGCAGGCCGAAGCGGCCATCGAGGTCGAGGGCCGCGCCCTCGCGTCCGCCTGAAGGCGCCGGAATGGCGATGCTCGGTCGCGCCTTCGCGTAGCCCGGGTCCGCGTAAGGAATGACGGTGTTGAGGCCGTCGCAGGCCCCGCGCTGGAAGATGACCACCATGGTCTTTCGTTTGGTTCCGGACCCACTCGCGTACACCGCTCGCATCAGCGACCGGGGGGCCGCGCCGAACACGATTCCGGCAAGCGCCGACGACTTCAGGAACACACGGCGGGAATCATTGAGCGTCATGGCTATTTCCTCTGGAATTCCGGTGAGCCCAGGACCAGGCCCACGAGCCTCGTGGGTTCGCGGCCTTCCGCCCTGGCCTCGCTCTCCAGCGTTTTTCTGGAGTTCTCCCCCAGACCTCCGGGGAGGAACCGGGCCGCGACCGAGTCGAGCGTCGCCCCTAAGCCGAGGTCCTTCAAATCGAGGCGCACGCCACGGACCCGGCCGGCCGACAGGTCGAGGGCGAAGTTCATCCGCTCCAGCAGGGCGGAGGTTGAGATCCATTCCTCGGCGGTGTCCTTGTAGCCGGTGGGCGGCTGCTGTAAGTAGAGAGGCATTCCCATGGCGCTGATTCGTTGGGCCAGATCACGAGCATTGAGGACTTCGGCGCCCGAGGCGCGCACCGCACTCACCACGAACTCAAGAGGCGTCTTGACCTTCGCGGCGCGGAAAGAGGGTCCCAGAAGCTCCTCCGAGGTGACGATGGTCCGGACCACTTCCCGTATATCGCCCCCGGTCCTTTCGAAGGTGGCCGCAGCACGCGCCACCAGGGCCTGCGGGGGGTTATCGGCGACGAAGCGTCGAACCAATTTGGTGGCGATGAACCTCGCGGTTGAAGGATGGGTCGCGAGCTTGTGGAGGATCTCCAGGCCTTCCTTCTCCCCTCCGTTCTTGATATTGACGCCGAGGATGTGCTTGTCGCCTTTTACGTGACGCACTTCCTCGAAACTGAACCGGGACTCCTTGTTCTGTCGCGGTCCGCCCGGGCCCTCGCCGAGGATAGTCCAGCCGGTGAAGGCTTTCGCCACTTCCACGACATCCCCCTGGGTGTAGCCGCCGTCGACGCCCAGGGTGTGAAGCTCCATCAGCTCACGGGCGTAGTTCTCATTGATGCCGAACGTGCGTCGCGGGGGTTGAGGGTTCGTCATCGTGGGCTGACCGTCCATCCCTTCGACGCCCTCACCCGGCCTTCCCGGCCGCCGAGGCCCGAGACCGCCGCCCGGCCGGCGGTTGCGACCCCGCTGCTGAGCCGCGAGAGCGCGGGGCGAGAAGTTCGGGTCGGTCGACTGCCAGTTGTCGAGATAGAAGAGCATGGCCGGGCTCCTGGCCGTGGCGACCAGAAGATCCTCGAACTTTCCGAGGGCGTTCCGGCGGATCGTCCGCTCGTACTCGCCGACCATGAACTCGATCGGACCCTTGCGGGCAAAGACGTTGAAGTGGTTGAACCAGAAGTCCACCATCACTTCCTCGAGCTGCCGTTCGGCGAACGCGGCGCGCAGGACCTTGCCGGCCTGAAGATCGAGGATCACCTGCTGCGGCCGGCCCTGGAGCCGCGCGAGTTCCGGGAAACGCTTGATCATTTCCTCGCGTTCGGCCTGGCGAACCATCGGAGAGTCGGCATTCTCATTCGGTGCGGAGCCCGGGCTCGTTCCCGACCCTTTCGCCTTCTCGGCCGCCTCGTCGCGCTCGGCTCGCGCTCTCTGAATCTTCTGCCTGACCTGCGGAGGAATCTCGTACTTCGTCCGTAACTCGGGAGTGGACATCTTCAGGGTTTCGATCGAGGCGAGCCGGGCCGACAGCGCCTGGTCTTCCGAGGCGGAGGGGCGAAGCTGCGAATCGATCCAGGCGTCAAGGCCCATCTGCCTCACCCGGTCGATGTCCGATGGACGTGCCCCAAAGGTCAGCCGGTTGAGGACGTGAGTGAGGGTGGCGTCGTCGCGCTGGGCCCGAGGGGCCCCGGCGGCCGCTCGGGCGGCGGTCAGGGGACCAAAGAAGACCATCTGCGACGCGAGCAGGAGGTGCAGGGTCATGCGGGAACGGCTGGGCTTACTCATGATGAGGCTCCTTGGCTACAACCCTTGGACCAGGGGGAAGACTCAACGGTTGAGAAGGTAGAGTCTGCGGACTCATGAAAATCTCCCTCACCGGCGCCATTGTTCTGGCCATGATCTTCGGGGCCCTTCTAGGCGTGGTGGTGGCCAGTGGCGTCCTGCTTCCCGAAACATCCGCTTCGATCCTGGTGACTTCGGACGTGCTCTCCAAAATCTTCCTCAAGCTGATCAAGACCATCGTTTCGCCCCTCATTTTTGCCACCCTGGTCGTGGGGATCGCCGGGCATTCGAACCTGAAGGCGGTGGGACGCATGGGCTTCAAGGCCCTTATCTACTTTGAAGTCGTCACCACTCTGGCCCTGTTCATTGGCCTCGGCGCCATCAACCTCACCAAGGCGGGGGTTGGCGTTTCCAGGCCCGATTCGACGGAGTCCCTGACCAAGCCGGCGCCGCCGAAGGCGTCCGACATCGTCCTGCACACCTTTCCCGAGAACATCGCCAAGTCGGTGGCCGAGGGACAGGTTCTGCAGGTGGTGGTCTTCAGCATCCTTTTTGGAATGGGCCTCGCCACGCTCGAGGACAAACACAAGAAGCCGCTTCTCGGCGTCATCGAGGCGATCGCCGAGACCATGTTCAGGTTCACGAAGATCGTCATGTACTACGCGCCGGTGGCGGTGGGGGCGGCGATGGCCTATGCCGTGGGGAAGATGGGCATCGGCGTGCTCAAGAATCTCGCCATGCTCGTTCTCACTCTCTACGGAGCGCTTTTTGTCCTGGTGGTCTTCGTGTTCATTCCCGTGGCGCTCCTCTTCCGGATCAACATCCGGCGGTTCATCACCGCGGTATCCGAGCCGGCAAGCCTCGCCTTCGCCACCTCGGCCTCCGAAGCGGCCCTTCCCCTGGCCATGGAGCGCATGGAGAAGTTCGGCGTGCCGCGTTCGGTGGTCTCCTTTGTCATACCGACGGGCTACAGTTTCAACCTCGACGGCTCGACGCTCTACCTCGCCCTCGCCAGCATCTTCGTGGCTCAGGCGGCCAACATCGATCTGCCTCTCGGAACCCAACTCGCCATGATGCTGACTCTCATGCTCACCAGCAAGGGCGTCGCCGGAGTTCCGCGCGCGATCCTGGTGATCATCCTCGGAACCTGCGCGCAGTTCGGCCTGCCCGAATGGCCGGTGGCGGTCATTCTCGGCGTCGACGCGATCATGGACATGCCTCGTACCGCGGTGAACGTCACCGGGAACTGTCTCGCTTCGGCAGTGGTGGCGCGATGGGAGGGTGTGCTGAAGGACGAACCGGCGCCGTCGGTCGAGTTGGCGGGTTAGACGCCCGCCCGCCGCTGGAATCGCCAGGTGGGGAGGCCGGCGCCGCCGATCGAGCGGGCTTCCGAGATCGAGACACCGAAAGCCCGCCCCAGCGGCTCGCCCTTCATGACGGTTTGCGGCGGACCGTCATCGACGATCCGGCCTTCGTGCATCACGACCATCCGCGTGGCCCACTGCGCCGCGGCCACGAGGTCATGGATCACGGCCACGATCGTCACGCCGCGAGAGGCGATGGTGGTGAGCAAGGCGAAGAGATCGAGGCCGTGGCCAACATCGAGATGCGCTGAGGGTTCGTCGAGCAGCAAGAGCTTCGGTTCCTGCGCCAGGGCGCGAGCGATCAGGGCGCGTTGACGCTCTCCCGCCGAAAGCGAGCCCAGGGTTCGGTCGACGAGGTCATGAAGGCTGGTTTCCGCGATGGCCCGGGCCACGGCCTCGTGATCCTTGAGGGAGAGATCCTCGAAGGGTCCGGTGTGAGGATATCGGCCCAGTTCCGTGCTCTCCCGAACCGAGAGTTTCGGCGCCCCTTCTTGAAGGGCGACGACGAAGGCGACGCTTCGCGCTATCTCCCGGCTCGAGAAAGTCGACAACGATGCTCCCGCGAGGCGGATGTCGCCTGAAGCCACGGGAAGAAGGCCGGCGATGGCGGAGAGAAGCGTCGACTTGCCCGCGGCGTTGGGTCCGACCAGGGCCAGGCGCTCCGAGGCGGAAACACTCAGAGATACGTGTCGGACCACGTCCCGTAGTCCTCGGCGGAGCGTGATGTCCGCGATGTCGACGAGATGGGGCTCGCTCACGCCCGCTCTATCCGGCGAAGAATGTGGATCAGATACGGCGCCCCGGAAAGGGAGGTGATGGCGCCGAGCGGCAGGTCGTACCGATCCGAGATCGCCCGGGCGGCGAGGTCGGAAAGGACGACCAGGGTGGCGCCGGCGAGAAAAGCGGCGGGCAGGAGGCGGGACGACCGCGGGCCCACCAGACTTCTCATCGCGTGAGGCGCCATCAGGCCGACGAAAGGCACCGACCCGGCGATCGATGTGGTGGCGCCGGAGAGCAGGGCGGCGAGGGCGAGAAGCAACAGTCGCATCCGGGGCACGTTCAGCCCCAGCGCGCGCGCTTCCATGTCGCCGAGCAGAAGCACATCGAGCGGCCGATGAAGCAAAGCTGCGGCGAAACAGGCGGGCACGATCAACGCGGTGGCGATGCCCAGATGGACGAAGCCCCGGCCTTCAAGCCCTCCGGCGAGCCAGAAGAAAACCGTGCGAACCCGAAACTCTTCCGAGGCGATGAGCACGATGGAGGTGAGACCCGACAGAAAGGCGCTGACCGCGAGTCCGGTGAGAATGAGGGCGGTGAGGGACGACGACCGCGTGCTTTGCGCGACCGCGTAGACGATGAGGGCGGCCCCGAGGGCGCCCACGAAGGCGGCCGCGGGAAGCGCCAGAAAAACGTCGAAGGACCAGCCCAGCTTGACCGCGACCACGGCGCCCAAGGCGGCTCCGGATCCCACGCCGAGCAGAGAAGCGTCGGCCATCGGGTTCTGAAACACGGTCTGAAGGATGGCGCCGGTGAGAGCAAGCGCCCCGCCCACGAGCGCTGCCAGCAACACGCGCGGAAGACGGATCTCACGGAGGATGACGGTGTGGGCCTCGTCCAGAGAGGGGGATGCCTCAAATCCCAGGGCACGCACGGCCTCCACCAGCAGTTCCCCCGGGGTGTACCGCACGGCTCCCAGACTCAGGGCGACGACCATCGACAGGAAGAGGCCAGTGGCGAGGAGCCCGGTGACCCGGCCCGCCGTCACTTCGCGAACCTTTCCTTATGGAGCGAGCGGGCCATGAACTCACAAGAGCGCGCCGCGTGATGATTCAGGGCCACCAGGAGCTCGGTTGGCATCTCCACCACCTGTCCCGCCTTCACCGCTCGCATCCGCGAGAGCAACGGGTGTTCGTGGATCTCCTTCGCCGTGGTGGTGTGAGAGCCGATGAACAGCCAGTCCGGATCGAGACGGTAGGCCCGCTCCGCTCCGAGCGGTGTGATGCCGGAAATACCGGCGATCGCCGCCACGTTCAGGCCGCCGCCGCAACCGATGAGCGCATCGAAGGCGGTCTTCGAGCCCGCGGTAAAGCCGCTGGCCCAATAGAGGAGCCTCGGGCGCGCGGCCCCCCGCAGCCGGCGTTCGATCTCGCCCAGTCTTGCATCGAAGTCGGTCGCGAGCTTCGTGGCGGCGGTCTTCTCGCCGACCACATCGCCGAGGTCGATGAGGGCCCGCCGGAAGCCCGCGAGGGAATCGAGCCCCGTCATCCGATGGACCTTGAGGCCGGACTGCCGGATCGAGCGGAGAACATCGGCATCCGTGTACTCGGAGACCACCACCAGATCCGGCTTCAGGGCGATCAGCCGCTCGACGTCGACCTTCGGAAACCGCGCGATCGTTTTGGGAATCCGGCCGACCACGTTCGACGTGCCCGCTTCGTCCACCAGGGCGGTGACGGCCACGAGCCGAGTCAGGGGAAGGATGTCCGCGAGGATCTCGTCGGAGGCGAGGTTCAAGGACGCGACACGCTGCGGAGCTGGCGCCACCTGAGCCGCGCCCGTCGTTACGAGTCCGAACAGCGTGAGCGAGAGCAGAAGCGAAGCCCGAGCGACGGGAGGCGCCGAAAGACCTGGATCCCGCGGCTCCGTTGCGGCCACGCGTCGAGGAGTCTCAGCGCATAGTGGAACGTGGATCCCGGCGCTTGCCCTCAGCACCCTGCTACTTCGCGCTGTCGAGCGAAAGGCTGATTCGAAATCGCCGGGGTAACGCGGCGTATCCAAGCACCTCCTGGTACTCCGCGCCGGTCACGTTCTCGACCGTCGCGAGGACTCTGGCGTGAGGGCTCAACCGAAAGGCGGCCCGAACGTCAACCCTCGTGAATCCAGGGTTCTCCTCAAGGCCGATACCGAGAAAATCGGAGTCGGCGCGCTTGCCCACGCGAACCAGGGTCGCGGCCAGGGTGCCGCGAGCGATCGTGGCCTCTCCCGTGATCGACCCCTGATGTCGGGGTCGGCGCCTCAACTCACGGCCCACGCCGAGAAGCGGGTCGGTGCTCGTGCTCGTGAGGATCTCGCTCTTCTGCCGCGTGTAGTTGGACACGAAACTCAGGTGGGTCGAAGGACGCCACTCCCCAGAAAACTCGAAGCCGCTCGCCTGAGTCTCGCCCAGATTCTCATAGGTGCCAA
>JANLWV010000229.1:0-8982 GCA_031364765.1 Vicinamibacteria bacterium | reverse complement strand
TGACGCGGGGGCCTTACGGGTTCCGGCCCAGGTTTCGGTTGTGGGGACGTCTGCCTCGGCGCGTGATGCTTCGATCGGTAGTGGCATCCGGCTTGCCGCCGAAGTCGTGGTCCGACTCTCGTCCATCATCGCCACCCTGTGGCTGACCCGGTCGCTGGGTGTCGCGACGTTCGGAGCCTTCCTGCTCGCCCTTTCCCTAGGTCTGATGATGGCCGAGCTGTGCGATCTTGGCTTGAACGCCATCGTGGTTCCGCTGATCGTGAGGAGCCGCCGCAATCTGCGGACGCTCTTCCTGGTGAAGGCGACCATGACCGCGGGTGTTCTGGCGCTCAGCGCCGTCCTGATCCCGATTGCTTCGTTGGTCTCCGGAGTTGCGCCGTTCGTGCTGGCCCTATGCACCATTCATTTTCTGGGCGCCAGTTGGATCGAGATGTCCGGGAGCACCCTGCGAGCGCTCGGACGCAGGATCGATGAAGCCCTTCTGCTTTTCGTGTTCCGCTTCACTCTGGTCGGCCTGGTGATCCTGGCACCTTTCGGGATGAGCGTTTCCGGCGCCTCCTGGGCCTATGCGGTGGCCATTGGTCCTCCGGTCATTTTCGGCGGCCTGCTCTTGCGTTCTGCGGGGACGCCGGGTGCTGGGTCCGAGGGCTCGACGGTCCGCGCGATTCTGCGGCAGGCGGCGCCGCTCGGTGTGAATGGCTATCTCGCCATCGTCTCCACGCGGGTGGAGCTATTCCTGCTTCAAGCGTTTCAGGGCGAGCACTTCGTCGGTCTTTTCGGGGGAGCGCTCCGAATTGTCGAGTCGCTTCTGACCCTCCCAAGCGCCATTGCCGCGGGAGCGCTGCCCTCGGTCGCCCGGGATGTGGTCCGAGGTTCGCGGGGCGCCGCTCAGCGGACTTTCGGCCTGGTGGTATGGATGGGCGTGCCCTCGGCCGTGGGTCTTGCGCTTTGTGCGCCCGGCGTGCTTCTGGTCCTTGGGCCCGGATTTGTCGAGGGAGCGGTGGCGCTGCGGATTCTGTCCCTGGCGTTGTTCCTCTGCTTCGCCAACGCGGCGCTCTTTCACGTTCTGATCGCGTCTGGTGAGACGGCGGTCATTCCGCGCCTCACGGGGCTCCGGGTCTGCGTTGCCGTGGTTATCGGGGTCCTCTTGGTTCCGACCCTCGGCCTGGTTGGAGCCTCGCTTTCCTTCACCGCGGCCGAGATCTTCCTTTTCGGATCGCTGGTTCAAACCTCCCGCCCCCACGCCGGGCTTAAGGTGATGCGTCCCGTGGCCTTCGCTCTTCTGGCCTGCGTTCCCATGGCGGGTCTGCTCTCGGTATGGTCCCCGTCTCTCCCCGTCAGTATCCTCACCGGCGCTTCGTTGTTCGCGGTCACCGCCGCCGCGATCCTCCGTCGCGGGACCGCAGCGAGCGGGCTTGCATGATGTTGCAACGAAACCCCGAGCGATGGTCGCCCGCAGGTCTGAGTCCCGTGGAACGGGGCATCCTGTGGGCCGTTGTGTATGGGTCGATCTTCGGAACTCCGGTTCGCTCGTCGCGGCTCTGGGCGCAGATGGTGGGCGTTCGCGCCACCGAGGACGAGATGCGCCAGGCTCTGTCCGGAGACGCCCTTCGCTCCCTCGTTTCTCAAGAAGGCGGTCTCATCTGGCTTGGTCATCCCGAGCGCTCCGAGCGGGAGGCGTTCGTTCGCCGCCAAGCCAAGACCAAAGATCTCTTGAAGCGCCACCACGAAATTCTGCGCTTTTTGAAGACGCTACCGGATGTGCGGCTGGTCGCACTTTCAGGAGGTTGCGCCCACGACGCCGCCGACGATGGCGATATCGACGTGTTTCTGGTCACGGAGGCCTTTTCTTTGTGGCGAACCCTCCTGCGGTCGACCCTGATATCAAAGGCTCGGGGCTGGAGGCGGATTCTCTGCATGAACTACCTGGTGGACGAGACCGCCCAGGGCCTGCCCTGGCGGGACTTCTATGGCGGGTTTGAGTTGATCAGTCTGAAGCCCCTGAGGAGTGAAGAGGCGTTCGATGAGCTACTCGCGAGAAACGCCTGGGTCGAGCCGATGTTTCCCAATTTCCTTCCGTCCAGAGCTCCCGGGCAGAATCCAGGAAACAGAATTCCGGCCGCATCGAGAGGACAACTTCTCGAGGCCACCGCACGCATGATCCAACGCCCCTATCTCCGATATCGTCTGCCCAAGAGCCCCGGCGTGGAGCTTTCGGATCATGTCGTGCGACTTCACGAAACCGACCACCGGCCCCGGCTTCGCGGACTTTTTCAAGACGCTTTGCAGAGAATTGGAATGGAAGCGCCACCATGGATCTAGAGACCCAACTCCAGCCTCGCCCGGCCCAAAGCTCTTGGGTCGCATCCTTATGCTGCCCGGAATGCGCCGGACCGTTGAGCGAGTCCCGCGGAGGTCTCGTATGCCATCGCGAGGACGCTTTCTTCGCCACGGTCTCTGGAGTGCATCGACTCCTCGGTCATGAACGGCAGGCCGAACTCGCGGCGGCTACCGCCTTCTACTGCCGGGTGCGCGCGGACGAGGGGTTCAGACATTCGTCCGATTTGCCGCGGGTTCCGCGGGGCCATGCTCAGGCACGAATCTGGAAACAGCGCGCCCGGCATTTCGCCCGGTTCATGGATTGGCTCGCCCGGGAGCGACCGAAGGCGCAGTCCATCGTCGACATCGGAGCGGGCTGCTGCTGGGCCGCGCAACGGCTCGCGGAGCGTGGTCACTCGGTCGCGGCGCTGGACATCAATCTCGATCCTCAAGACGGCCTGACCGCCCTCGGCGAAGGCTCTGGCCGCGGCCTTGGGATCGAGCGGATTGAAGCGGATATGGAGTTTCTACCGCTCTCCGCGGGCTGCGCGGACCTGGTCCTTCTAAACGGGGCGCTCCACTACGCCCGCTGTCCTCAGAACGTAGTGGCGGAAGCCCGCCGGATTCTGAAGCCCACGGGATGCTTCGTCATTCTGGACTCGCCCGTCTATCGCCGCTCCGCCGATGGGGAATCGATGGTCAAGATGAAGAAGAAGGAGTTCCTCGCCCGCTACGGTTACGCGCCGTGCCGGGACGCCGCTGCCGGTTATTTCACCGTTTCCGAACTCACCCGCCTTCTGGAGCGGAGCGGTTTCGAGGTTCGCATCGCCGGCTGGCCCAGCCGGCTCCGTGAGATGGGCCGTGATCTGATTGAAACCTTCCGCCACGGTCGAAGGACCGCCCGCTTCCCGATGATCGTGGCCAAGAGGCGGCCCTGCTGAGCGCCTCAGAGTCGCGAGCTATGCTTTTTGACTCATCGGCTGCGACCTACGACGACACCTTCGGCACTTCGCCGGTGGGCCGGTTGTTTCGGTTTCGTCTGGCCGAGCGGGTCATGAGCCAGACCCCGCCCCCCGCGCGTGTTCTGGATGTCGGTTGCGGGACGGGGGAGGATGCCTTGTGGCTGGCCCTTCAGGGCTACGTGGTTCATGGCATTGACGAGTCTTCGCGGATGATCGAGATGGCCAAGGCGAAGGCCGTTCGATCGGCTTCGTCGGCCACGTTTCAATGCCGGTCCCTCCAGAACTTGTCGCAGACCGATGCGAAGTTCGACGCGGTTCTCTCGAACTTCGGCGCCCTCAATTGCCTGTCGCTCGCCACCTGGACGGATATCGTCCCACGACTGTTGAGGCCAGCCGGTCGCGCCTTTGTCGTTGTGATGGGACGATCGCCCTTGCCCGAAAGCCTTCGAAGAGGTTTTACGGCGGCGAATCGAGGCCGGACCGCGCAGGTTCGGGTTGGGCCCGGCCTTTTGACCGTGCACTATGAGTCCGCAGCTGCGGTGAAGGAAGCGCTGGCGAAGACCGCGAGGGTGGACCGAGTGGAGGCGATGGGGTGTCTCGTCCCGGGTCCAGGCTTTGTGCGCTTTGCCCGGCGTCATCCGACCGCAGTGGGCGTGCTCGCGATGGGTGAGAGCCTGGTCCGTTCCGCCCCCTTCTTCAAAAACCGCGGCGATCACACCCTGTTCGAGTTTTGCGCGCGATGAAGCCTCGTGACCTCAGACTTCTCGTCATGCACGTCTCGACGCGCTGTGATCAGACCTGCGCCCACTGCTCCATTTGGAGGGTGAACGGGAAGAGGGCTCGGGAGCTCAGGGTCGACGAGCGCCTGGCCATAATCTCGGAAGCGCGGTCGCTCGGCGCGCAGGCCATTCTCTTCACCGGCGGCGAACCCCTTCTCTGCGATCACCTCGAGGCCCTGGCCCGAACCGCGCACCACCTCGGTCTGTCGGTCCAGCTCGCGACGAACGGCCTCGGGCTCGCCCGCTCGGCGTCGTGGCTCGGCGAGGTGGTCGACGAGATTTACGTCAGCCTCGAAGGCCCTCTGGCGGTGCACGATGGCGTTCGCGGCGAGCGCATGTTCTCTCGGCTCACGGCTTCGATTGAAGAGATCCTCGCGCTCCCCAGGCGACCGCGGCTCGTGGCCCGCTCCGCCATCTCCGCGCGGAACGCCGGGGTTCTCGACGCCACCGTGCTGACCGCGCGAGCGCTCGGCTTCGATGCCGTGTCGTTTCTCCCCATTGATGTCACGAGCGACGCGTTCGGGGGAGATCCCGGGGCGCGCGCGCGTCTGCGCCCGAGCCCGGCCGATGTGGTGGCCCTGCGACAGGCCATCTTGAGACTCAACGCCTCGGGCGATCTCGGCGCGTTCGTGGTCGAGGATGCGGGGAAGCTCATGAGGATCGCGGATGGGTTCTTGCTGGAGCCGTCGAGCCGCATGGCACCCGCCTGCAACGCTCCGGAGTGGTCCTCGGTGGTGGAGGCTGATGGCGCGGTCCGTCCCTGCTTCTTCCAGCCAGAGGTTCGAGGCGGCCGGACCGTTTCCCTGGGCGCACTCAGGAAATCGAAGGAGTACGCGGCGGCCCTGAAGGGCCTGGGTGAGGGCCATCCCATCTGCGTCTCCTGCGTTTGTCCCAACCTGCGGGCCCAAGGCGCCGCCGCCCTGCGCGGGCTTGTGGGCGCGGCCTTCGGTCGCGCGATGCCCCGGTTTCCTCACCGATCCGGGAGCGCCGCATGACCCGGCCTAAGGTCGTCTTCTACAACCCGCGCGGCGAGAGCCACATCCTTCCCCTGGCGCTGGTGCACGTCGGCTCGATGTTGCCTGACTTCGATGTGAGGATCATTGACGGCCGGATTGAACTCACACCCGAGGCGACGCTTGCCGAAGAGTCGGACCAGGCGGTTTGTCTCGGCGTCACCGTTCTGACGGGGAAGCCGATCCTCGATGCCCTGCGCGCCAGCCGCGCTGCGAAACGACGGAACCCGAAGCTAAAGGTGATCTGGGGCGGATGGCATCCGTCGCTTCTGCCGGAGCAGTGTCTCGCGTCGCCCTGCGTGGATGTCTGCGTCAGCGGCCAGGGCGAAGAGACGTTCCGAGAGATCGTGCTGAAGCTTCTCGCGGGCGAGAGCCTGGAGGGAGTGGCCGGAATCGCGTTCAAACGGGAGGGGTTGGTAGTGAAGAACCCGCCCCGAAAATTCCAGAATGTGAACGCCTTCCCGCGCGCCGATTTCGACCTCATCGATATGGAGAAGTACTTCGCCCATCGGGGGGCGCGTCGGCTCGACTACTGCTCCTCGCAGGGATGCCCGTTTGAGTGCAGTTTTTGCGCCGATCCCATGGTTTACAAGCAGCGCTGGAGCGGTCTGGCCGCCGCACGCGTGGTGTCGGAGATCGCCGAACACAAAGCGCGTTACCGGCTCGACCAGGTTTTCTTCAACGACGACAATTTCTTCACCGACCTGAAGCGGGCGGAGGCGATCGCGAGGGGTCTGATCGATGGACGGATCAACCTTCAGTGGTTTGGCACGGGTCGCGCCGACCTGCTGCGACGTATGACCGCTGAGCAGCTTGCCCTGATGAGAGACAGCGGCTGCTACAAGGTCAACGTGGGCGCCGAGAGCGGTTCGCCTGAAGTCCTCGAGAGCATCAAGAAGGGGACCCTGGTCGAGGAGGTCCTCGAAACCGCGGAAAAGCTCAACCAGGCGGGCATCGGCGCACGGTTCTCGTTTATTGCCGGGTTTCCGAACGAGCCGGCGGGGTCGCTCGCCGACACGTACCGAACGGTCAAAGCGCTTCGGAAGATCAACGGCGGCTTCGAAACGCCGATCTACTTCTACGCCCCCTATCCCGGCACCGAGCTTTCCGAACGCATGCCCGCGCTCGGTTTCGAGGTCCCCAAGAGTCTGGAGGACTGGGAGAACGTGGACCTCGATCACTCCATCGGTCCCTGGATCTCCGAGCCGGTTCGAAAATTTGTCCCGCGCTACAACTTCTATCTGCGACACGCGTTTGAGCCGGTCGAGGGTGGCCTCGGAAAGCACATGGCTCAGTGGTTCGCGAGGCTTCGGGTTCGCTTCGACTTCTACCGTTTCGACTTCGAAAGGCGTCTCGTCGATTTGTCGAAACGCATGCGCACCGGGACCTCGGCCCGTCAGCAACCGATGATCGCGGAGAATTGAGAATGCCATGACCGCGTCTCGTTCAACCAGAGCCGAAGAGGTTCGATGAGCATCAAGAAGCCGGTGGTTCTGTTTTTTCCTTCGTACTACTCCGATGAGGCGGCGCCTCCCTTGGCGCTGATTCATCTGGCCGCGCCCCTCGTGGCGAACGGTCACGAAGTGCGGATCATCGACTCGGCGGTGGAGGCTGATCCGCGGAAGGCGGTTCTTCAGGCGCTCGACGGAGCGTGCGCCCTCGGGGTCAGCATGGTCACCGGACCCATGATCACCCAGGGCGTGTCGGTGGCGGCGGCGGTTCGCGCCGCCCGGCCGGAACTTCCGATCGTGGCCGGAGGATGGCATCCTTCGATCCTTCCCGAGCAGACCCTGCGCTCGCCGCTCTTCGACGCCGTTGTGAAAGGTCAAGGGGAAATGACCCTGGCCGAGATTGTGGGCCGCTGGAACGTGGGCGAGCGCGATCTCACCGGTGTTGCGGGGTCGTTCTTCAAGCGGGGGGGCGAGCCACTCGCCAACGACCCACGCGGGTACACCGACATCAACGCGCTTCCGAGGCGGCCCTTCGAAATTGTCGACTTCGAGCGCTATGCGACAAAATGCCATGGATTCCGTTGGATCCTGTACTGCTCGTCGCACGGTTGCCCGTGGGACTGCTCGTACTGCTCCAACGCCTCGGTCTACGGCCGGAACTGGAAGCCGCTTCTCGCGGATCGCACGGTCGACGAGATGAGCGAACTTGCGACAACGTACTCCCTCGACGTCATCGACATCATCGACGACAACTACCTTGTGCGCCGCGACCGCGCAGTGGAGATCGCCGAGAAGCTGCTCTTGAAGGGGTCGAAGTTTGGCTACTTCATCCAGACCCGCACGGATCAGATCGATCGTCTGTCGGACGACGAGCTTCGCCTGCTTCGGCGCAGCGGTTTGAAACGGATCTTCTTCGGGATCGAGTCCGGATCGAAGAAGGTGCTGAAGACGGTAAACAAGCGCCTGGACCTTGAAACCGCGTACCGGACGGCCGAACGCTGCTACGCGGCCGGGGTCGAAGCGTCCTTCAACCTGATCTTCGGGCTTCCCGGGGAAGAAGCCGAAGACCTGCGAGAGACGATTGCCATGGTCGACACGATCGGCAAGCGCAATCCCGAGGCGGCATTCTTCACCAACATCTTCTCTCCCTACCCCGGATCGCCCATTTTTCCCGAGGCGGTTCGGCTCGGCGTGCAGGAGCCGAGGTCGCTCGAAGACTGGGCCATTTTCTATCCCAAGATTCAGAAGCTTCCGTGGCTCAAAGGGAAGGCCCACGCCCGGGTGCAGCGGATCAGGGACTACATCCGCATCGGTTACTCGGCGCGCAAAATGGTGGTCCATCGCCCCGATGGATTCAAGGATCTGGTCAGGCGCGGGCTTCAAGGGATGGCGCGGTTTCGTTTGCGCCGTCTGGCCGTGGGTTTTCCGATCGAGGTGTGGGCGCTTCGAGGGTGGAAGGAACTGAAGGGTCTGTTCGGCCGGGGCGAGCCGGTCATCATCAATTGAGGCCGAACGTCCAGGCCGCCTGAGCGCAACGCGATGCGGATCGTTCTCTACAACCCAAGATCGAACTCGGCCGGGAAGCGGATCATGCCCTTCTCGTTGCTCGCCATCGGCGCGGTGTTGGAAGGGGAGTTCGAGTACGAGATCGTCGACGGGAACACCGAGTCCGATGCGGACGCTGCGCTCGCGCGCCGCCTGGCTTCGGGCGCAACCGTCTTCGGCATGACCGTCATGCCTGGCCCGCAGCTGGAGGACGCCTTCCAGCGGACGCGCGCCTTGAAGGCCGCGAGTCCGAATGTGATCGTGATCTGGGGCGGCTATTTTCCAACTGAGCATGCCGAAGCCTGCTTGAGCGGGGGATGGGTCGATTTCGCGATACGCGGTCACGGAGAGTTCGCGACGTTGAACCTCCTCCGGGACCTCGCGGCCGGGCACGATAAGCACACGTCCGGCGGCATGGACGGCGTGGCTTTTGTTAGCGCCGACGGCAGCCTGGTCAAGGGCGCGGCCGCCCGCGTTCCGAACGTCGAAGAGCTGCCTGAGTTCCCATTTCATCGGATCGAGATGTCCGAGTACCCCAGGCGGACTTTCCTCGGACAACGGACGCTCGGCTATCACTCGAGCTACGGCTGTCCCTTTCTCTGTAACTTCTGCGGCGTGGTCAGTCTGGCCGGCGGGCGATGGAATGCCCAGTCGCCGGAGCGCGTGGAAGGGACGCTGCGCCGCTACAAGGAAGAGTGGAGGGTGGATGCGGTCGAGTTTTACGACAACAACTTCTTCACCCATGAGGACCGTTGCCGGGACATAGCCCTGAGAATCGGGCGCTTCGGTTTCAATTGGTGGGGTGAAGGCCGGATCGACACGCTTCTGAAGTTCAAGGACGCCACCTGGCGGGCCATGACCCAGAGCGGCCTGAAGATGGTGTTCCTCGGGGCCGAGTCCGGCTCCAAAGAGA
>JANLWV010000195.1:0-9230 GCA_031364765.1 Vicinamibacteria bacterium | reverse complement strand
CGCGTTGGCCGCGTCGCTGCCCCGCCTCGATCCGGGCTCGCGCTTCACGCTTTTCACGTCGTCCCTGCGCGAGCGCTGGACGGCTCCTCTCGCTGGCCAGAACGTCGACATCGTCGATCGCCACATCCCGGTCCGCCTTCTGAACTTCGCCTGGAACCGCCTCTCCTGGCCGCCTATCGAGACCCTGTGCGGCCGCGAGTTCGACATCGTGCATTCGCCCCATGCGCTTCTGACTCCCGCTCGCCGAGCGCGTCGAATCATCACCATTCACGACCTGTTCTTCTTCAAGCGTAAGGAGATGACCGGGGCCGAGATCCGGCGCGACTACGCGCCTCTGGTTCGGGCGCATGCGACGAAGGCGGACGGCATCATCTGTCCGTCGGAGCACACCGCGAGTGAAGTGGAACGGCTCCTTCATGTCCCTGGCGAACGCATCTGCGTCACCCGCTATGGCGTGAATCCGGCGTTTCGAAACGCCCCCCCACCCGGTGACGTCGACGCCCTGCTTCGGCGGCTGGGGCTGCCGCGCGGGGGCATCCTGTATGTCGGCAGCGAGGAGAAGCGGAAGAACCTCGGCACGCTGGTGGCCGCGTACCACACGCTCTCGGAGAGGATGCGCGATCCGCCCCCGCTGGTGATGGTCGGGCCCGGTGATAGGTTCGAAACCGGAAATGCGACGTCCGGGCCGAGAATCATGTCGACGGGGTATCTCGACACCCGTGAGATCAGGGCTCTGATGTCCGCGTCAGCGTGCCTGGCGCTCGTGAGTCTCGAGGAGGGCTTTGGTCTGCCCGTGGTCGAAGCCATGGCCGCGGGATTGCCCGTGGTGTGCTCGCGCGGCTCGTCCCTTGAAGAGATCGCCGGTGGCGCGGCAGAGCTGGTGGCTGACCCGCTTGATCAAGAGGCGATTGTGGAGGGACTCTCCAGGGTGATCGAGGATCCGGCGAGAGCGAATGAGCTGCGCACCGCCGGGCTTGAGCGAAGCCGGATCTTCGACTGGGATCGAACCGCCGAGATGACGCTGGCCTTCTACCGCAAGGTGCTGGGTTCGTGAGTTACCCAGCACCCACCGCACCCGCCCGCCCGCTGCGGATTGGCATTGACGGTCGCGAACTTGAAGGGCGAAGAACGGGAGTCGGCCGGTATCTGCGCAGCCTCCTCCGACGTTTTGCCTCGAGCGATCACCGGTTTCTCGTCTATTCCGCTTCGCGAGTCACCCTGCCCGCCCAGTCGAAGCGCATCGAGGTGCGAGTTCTGCCGACCGGCCTTCCGCTCCTCTTTGAACAGTGGACTCTTCCGCGCGCTCTTCGAGACGATCGAATCGACGTGCTTCTGTCACCCGCGTATTCGTGCCCGCTGTTTTCCGCGGTCCCTCGGGTGACCGCGATTCATGATCTGTCTTTTTTCTCCCGGCCCGAAGAGTTCGGTTTCGCCCACGGCCTGAGGCGACGGGTCATGGCTCGCTGGTCCGCGCGAGCGTCGTGTTCGGTTCTCGCATTCTCCGACTTCACGAAAAATGAAATCCGGCGTCGCCTCGGACCCGCAGCCGCGGGCAAGACCGAGGTGGTCCTCCACGGACCGGACGATGATCTCCCCAAGGGGCCGGGCCGCGCGGAAAGCCGGGCGTTTTTGGGACTCGCGCCCGGCATGTCGTACATCGTCACCGTGGGCACCGTGCTCAGACGCCGGAATGTCAGCAAACTCGTGCGAGCGGTGGCGAGCCTTCGTGAGCAGAGGCCGGAGGTACGCCTGGGAATCATCGGCGAGAACCGTTCCCATCCATTCGAGGATCTGGAGGCGCTTTCGAAGTCTCTTGGATGCGAGCGTGAGGTGCGGGTGTCGGGCTTCGTCTCCGATGATGAGATCGCCCGGCACTACGCCGCCGCTGACGTCGCCGTCTTCCTCTCCGAGTACGAGGGTTTCGGTCTGCCGGCGCTCGAAGCGATGTCGCGCGGCGTGCCGACCATCATCGCGGATCGGGGGAGTCTCAACGAGTTGTTCTCGCCGGGGGCGCTTGTGGTGGAGCCTGACCAGACTGCGGTCGTTGACGCGCTGCTGCGTGTGCTGAACAATCCTACGGTGGGCGCGGACTTGCGGAGAAAGGGGTTGGAGCGAGCGACGTCCTTCTCCTGGGAACGTGCTGCTCACGAGACGCTCCGGGTTCTCGAAAAGGCCGCGTCTTGACGGCCTCGCGCGTGACCATTGTGATCGTGACCTGCAACTCCGCGGAGGTCCTCGGAGATTGCCTGGCCGCGATGGAGCTGCACGCAGGCGAGAGTCGTGCGGTCGTGGTCGACAACGCCAGCACCGACTCTTCGGCGGAGGTCGCGCGGGCCGCGCCTTTTGTCACGGTGATCCGCTCGGAGGAAAACGAAGGCTTCTCCAAGGCGAACAACCGGGCGGCGCGCACGGTCGAAACGGAGTTCGCGTTGATTCTGAATCCGGACGCCCGCCTGACCTCGTCGGCGATCCCTCAGTTGCTGGCCGCCGCGGATCGTCATCCCGACGCCGCGGCCTTCGGCCCGAGGACGGTATACGGAGACGGCCGGCCGCAGGTCAGCTTCGGACCGGACCTGAGCCTTCTATCGGAGTACCGCCAGAGAAAACTGATGAAAGGCGTGAAGGCCGGTGAGACGTGGGCTCTGGAGGAGCTTCGAGCGGCGACGGTCGACGAGCGCGAGGTCGACTGGATCTCGGGCTCGTGCATGCTGCTGCGAATGTCCGCCGCCCGCGCTGTCGGCTTTTTCGACGAGCGCTATTTCCTGTACGAAGAGGACGCCGACCTGTGCCTGCGACTACGAAAGACCGGCGGCAAGGTGATGTTCGTCCCGCAGGCGGTGGTGATCCACGAACTCGGAACCAGCATGGCGAAGGCCTCAAAGATCGCCCGCGACGCCTACGACGCCAGCCATCGGCTTTACTACCGTCTGCATCGAGGTCCGTTCGAACGGCTGATCCTCAACGCCCTCGTCGCGGCCGGCCGGATTTTCCGACGCGAGTAGCAGCAGACAACCTCATGCCCCATCCTTCCGCAACCTGCCTAGTTCCGCGCGAGCGTCCGCGATGGCGGTGGATTACGCTTCAGCCGATCCCCGGCAAGTCCTTACCCGTCAGCCTGCGAAACGCTTCCAGGTACCTGGACCTTGTTCCCTCGATGACGTCCGCGGGGAGATCCGGTCCGGGCGGGGTCTTGTTCCAGGTCAGCGTCTCGAGGTAGTCGCGCACGAACTGTTTGTCGAAACTGGGGGGCGTCTTGCCTTGTTCAACCTTCGACGCTTCCCAGAAGCGCGATGAGTCGGGAGTGAGCGCCTCGTCGATCCAGATCAGGCCCTGATTGACCATGCCGAACTCGAACTTTGTGTCGGCGATGGTGAGGCCCACCGACTCCGCGTGGCGTCGCGCCTTCTCGTAGATTGTGAGTGAGGCGCCGCGCGCCGTCTCTCCGTGATCGAAGCCGACGAGCTTCACCATCTGATCGAACGATATGTTCTCGTCGTGGCCGGTTTCCGCCTTGGTCGCCGGGGTGAAGAGAGGGAACGGGAATTTCTGCGATTCGAGGAGTCCCGCGGGCAGAGCCAGTCCGCAAATGGAACCCGTCTTCTGGTAGTCCTTGAAACCGGACCCCGCGAGATACCCGCGCACCACGCATTCGACGGGTAGCGGCTCCGTCTTCCGAACCACCATCGAACGCCCATCGAGAGTCTCGCGATGGGGCTTCAGAATCGCGGGGAAGTCGGCCACCTCCGCCGCGATGATGTGGTTCGGAATCAAACTCTCGAGTTTCCTGAACCAGAAGGCAGAGAGCTGATTGAGGACTCGACCCTTGTCGGGGATGCCCTGGGGAAGAACCACGTCGAATGCCGACAGCCGGTCGGTGGTGACGATCAGGAGCTCGGAGCCGAGATCGTAGACATCGCGCACTTTCCCGCGGCGAACGAGAGGAAGGTCGAGGGAGGTAAGGGTGAGGGCTTCACGCATGCCCGCCAATCTTACGTGGCTCGCGAGGCCCCGGGGCGCGGCCCGATATTAGTGACGGTCGGGTGTAGGCGTGGCTGCGGGCGGCGGGATCTCCCCGATCGCCGGCACCTCAAGCGCCTTGGGTGCCTTCGGAGCCCTGGGAGCCCGCGGCAGTCTGGGAGCCGCGGGAACCTCGCGCATCTTCGGTAACGCCGGCAGCGGGTCTGCGCCCAGGGGGGTTCGGGATCGAGCGCCAATATCGGGCGCATCCGGGAAATCAGGCTCGGAGACATCGAGGTCGTCCTCACTGGAGACCTTGATGTCGCCCAGCCGTGATCTTAGTTTCAGCAGCGGTCCGCCCGAGCCTATGGTGGCCTTGAGCAGACGCTTCCCCTGCTCCGACGACCTCAAGGCGCCGACATTTCCCTCCACGTCGCCGCGCTCGACGCTGGCGTCGAGCTGCGCATTGACCGAGTCAGGCAGGGCGAGGCTCACATCTCCGATGTCGACCGTAACGTCGATGGGCGCTGTAACCTTCCGCAGCGGCTTCACTGAAACATCACCGCGCTTCGCGATAATGGCCAGGGGGCCGGCGAAGTCGCTGGCGTCCACGTCTTCGCTGTCGGTTTCCAAGGTGGCGCCCTTCAAGAAACGCTGCGCCCGGATGCTGCCGTGCTCGTTCTTGATTTCCAGCAGGCCGCCCACATCGGTCGCGGCCACCGAGTCGTAGGCGTTCTTGATCAGGACGGCCGCCGCCGCCTTCAGCAGCCGCACATGGCCGCGCCGGTTTTCGATGGTCACTCGTCCGAGGATGTTCTGAATGTCGATGTCCCCCTGGTTGTTGAGGGTGACGTCGCCCTTGACGTCGTCAATCCGCAGATCCGAGTGCTCGCCCTCACTGGCGAGCGCGCCGGCGATGGTCCTCGCCTGGAGGTCGGCGAACTTGAGGTTGGCGGTCAGGGCGGCGAGGCCGATCGCGCTCAGGTTCCCGTGAGAGACCTCGATCCGCGAGGGAGCCATCAGCTTCTCCACGTGCGCGTCGCCGTATTCGACCTCGACGCGGCACCCGAGCGCCGCCGAAATCACTTCAAGATTCCCATGCCGGTTCTTCGCACTGCAGTCGCCGGTGACGTCCACCACGCGCATCTCGTCGAACTCGCCCGAGACGTTCACCGCCTTCGCCCCCTCCACAACGATGCGTCCGTGCCGGTTGGTGATCCGGGTGTCGAGAGGTGTGGGAGTGTCGATTTCAAGATGGGTCTTGACCCGGTAATCCGCCTTCGCGTCGCGGGAGGTGGAGATCTTCAGGAGACCCCCTTCACGGCTGATCACGAGCTTCACCCTGTCTGAGATGGACTCGGCGCTCTGTGAAAGACGGGTAAAGACCTCCTTGCGCAGACCAACGCCGATCTGAGCCTTGGGGTCGGACGTCCGGCGGACCGTCACATCTCCGTAGGCGTTCGAGACTTCAACGCCGGTGATTCCGGCCGCCTCCGTGGTTTGACTCTCGGTGAAGTCGTGGGAGGGGCCTCGGAAACGGGAGCTCCTCGAGAACGGGAAGCCGTCGATCTGAATCCCGCGCCAGCCTTCGAACGACTCATCGTTGATGACCCTCCGGCTGACGTGGATGCCCTCGACGATGAGTCCAAAGGACACGATCGTGAAAAGGAGGAGGACCTTGCGAAACTTCAACGGTCACCTCCCTCTCCGCCCTCAGACGCCCGGGAGGCCGCGATTTCCGCGACGCCCCAAACCACGAGAAACAGGGGCCAGATCTTCTTCAACAGGGGGATCGCTTCGACCATCCCCATGTTGGACAGGAGGAAGACCGCGCCCACCGTGGCCAGGAAGACGCCGAAGCCGAACGCTTCCGGCGAGAAGCCGCGGCTCACTGCCGGTTCCCGAAGAGCGAACCACGGAGCAGGACCACACCCGCAGCGATCATCAGCAGAGGCCACATCTTGGCGACCCACTGGAACCTAAAGAGGCCGAGGTTGTGGGCGAGCAAGAGTCCTCCGAGGACCACAAGTGACCAGCCCCAGAGCCGGTTGGTTGCGGGCTCATCGGTTGGGCTCACGCCCGAGAATGCCTGAAGGTTGATGCGCTCGGCCGACCGGTAGGCCTCGATCATGTTGTAGAAGACGATGAAGGGGATCAACAGACCGAAGAAGACCCCCCCGTCCGTTTCGGCCAGGACGAAGATGCAGGTCGCGAAGGCGGAGAAGAAGGCGAGGGCCTTGCCGATTTCGCCGTTGTAGAGGTGGCCAAGACCCGGGAAAAAAGACAGGAAGGCGGCCAGGGCCGGACTGCGCTTGTGGGCCGAACCCTGGTAGGGGGGGGTCGGCCGGGGTGGCTGTGGGGCCTCCTCTCCGCTCTCTGCTCTAACGACGTTCTCTTCCATGGGGGGGACCTTTCTAGGGACGGACGACCTTTTCAGGGCTTTCGGGCGTGGTTTTGGGGTCTCTGGAATCCAATACGGCATCGGGAGCGGGTTTGTTCTTGGCGTCTTCGGTTTCGATCTGGTTCGCGGAATTCACGTATTCGTCAAGGGTTTGGCTCAATTCTTCGGTTCGGCCCTCCACCGTTCCGATGGCTAGGGCCTTCAGCACCCGGAGGTCCTCCATCAGGCGCTCGCCCCGGTTGCGCCAGCGGGAGAAGGTCGCGCCCATACGGTCCATCCGTGCCGAGGCCGAAGCGTTCAGGCCGGGGTGAAGTTCGACTATGCCCAGGACCACGCCGAGGGCCAGGAAGACGATTCCCGCCCTTCTCTTGGTTCGGGATACGCCGTAGAGGGAGAGGGAAATTGAGGGTCGTTGGGTTCTTTCACCGATCAGTTCGGGGGGCGCGTCGATCAGAGGCGGAGGCGGTGTGATCAGAAGCGTTTTCAGGAGGAGGTCCAGGGTGGAGCACTCGCGACACTCGCGCAAGTGCTGGGTGACGTCCTCGGCCAGGGGCTCGGAGAGCCGGCCCTCGCGAAAATCCGACAGGAGTTCACGCGGTCTCCGGCAGCCGGGTTTCGGAATGGGGATTCGCGTGTTGATCGCGATCTGTTCCATCCTTGCCTTGTGGACCAGATGGTGCGCCCGATCCTCAGACACGGAAAGCGCCACCGCGAGGTCCTCATACGTGGCGCCCCAGGCGTTGAGGAAGTAAAGCAGGATGGCCGACTCTTTGGGGTCCTTCGAATCCAGCCGGCTGGGTCTTGGCCGGTCCCTCTTCGTCCACTCCGCAAGGGCCAGACGACGAAGGAGGGCCTCGGAAAAGGGGGGCTTGAGACCGCTCTTCCGCACGTTTTTGAGCAGGTCCTTGGCGAGGGCGAGTGCCTTTGGCGCGTCCCCGCAGAGGTCCCCACAGCAGGTGTAGGCGAGGGTTTCAATCGGCAAAGCCCGGGCAGCACGCGTCGTATCGGGCGCTGAGGATCGCGGGCCCTCGGGTAAGGGCTCAAAAGCGGGGTTCGTCAAACGACAGTCTCGGGTGAGAATACGCGTTTGCGGGCCGGGATTGTTCCGCCTCCTCACCTCAGTTACCCCCAAAGGTCCACCGATAGGAACGATGAAGAGCGCCTTCCGACTTGGCTTTGGTGTCGCTCTTGCGGCCTTTCTCCTGTGGCTTGCGACGCGCGGCGTGGATTCACGGGCGCTGCTTGCGGCTATGGCGAGCGCGCGTCCCCTGGAACTCGTCCTGATCGTGGCTCTGACCGTCTTGATGTACGGGATTCGGGCGATGCGGTGGAGGCTGCTGCTGCCCTCGCTCCGTGACGCTTCCATCTTCGACTTGTTCGGGATCACCAACATCGGCTTCATGGCCGGCCTTTTCATACCGCGGGCCGGCGAGGTTCTGCGGCCCTATCTCGCCGCGCGGCGCTACAAGGTAGGCGTCAGCGCGGGACTGGCGTCGATTGTCCTTGAGCGTCTGATCGACCTCATCACCGTCCTGTTCCTGCTCGCGCTCTACATGTTCGTCCTGCCGCGGCCCATAGCCGAGCGATCGGACACTCTCATGACGACGCTTCGAGCGGGCGCCGGGGTCGTGTTCCTGATAGCACTCGCGGGAATGGCGTTTCTGGCCGCCCTTCGCGTCGAAGGAGGTCCGGCGCGGCGTCTGCTCGACTGGAGTCTCGGCGTGCTGCCTTCAAAACTCGGCGCCCGGGTGCGCAGCTTGGTCTCCTCCTTCATTTCCGGCCTCGATGTCTTTGGGTCGTCGCCCGCGCAATGGGCGCGGCTCGTTGCCGAGTCCCTCCTCCTTTGGGTGAACGTCGGCGTCATCATCCACCTGAACTCGATCGCTTTCGGTTTCGACATCCCGTTTCACACCGCGTTTCTCATTATTGCCTTTCTCACCGTGGGCGTCGCGATTCCCACGCCGGGGATGGTGGGGGGATTCCACGCGTCGTATACCCTCGCCCTCACCGCCATCTATGGAATGGACCAGGGACGGGCGGCGGCCGCAGCCCTTGTGCTTCACGCGGTCCAGAACCTGCCCGTGCTGATTCTGGGGATTGCCTTCCTGGGGCGGGAGGGCCTTTCGTTTGGAAGCATGCGGCAGATCACCGAAGGCCCTGCCGCGGATAGCGTTACACCCCCTAAGTCCTGATACGATAAGGGAATGCGATGCCCCTTCTGCGAAAGCGTTGAGGACAAGGTTGTCGATTCGCGGGAAAGCAAGGAGGGCGATGCCATACGCCGTCGCCGCGAGTGCCTGAAATGTGGCAAGCGGTTTACCTCGTATGAGCGCATCGACCAGGTTCCACATCTTGTGGTCAAGAAGGACGGAAGGCGCGAGAGGTTCGATCGCAACAAAGTGATCGGCGGCCTGATGCGCGCCTGCGAGAAGCGGAACGTCTCGATCAACGCCATCGAAGAGATGGCGGCCAAGGTCGAGCAGATGGTGCAGGAAAGCCCCGACCGCGAGGTTCCGACGGAAAGGATCGGCGAGTACCTGATGGAGCGTCTGCGGCAGGTCGACAAAGTGGCGTTCGTGCGTTTTGCCTCCGTCTATCGCGACTTCAAGGATGCGTCGCAGTTCATGACGACGCTGAAGAACCTGCTGGATAATTAGGGCAGCGCACGGATGGTCGCACGGCCGGGCGCTGCCCGTACCCCGGCGAAAGCCGGGGTCCACGCCCAATTTTCCCAAGACGCAAGGCCACGGAAGCTATCGTGGCGGCTCGCGGGGCCGGGCGCCGGTGTGGGCTTGCTGCGCCGGGGGCGCCTCGTGCGTCACCACTGCGTCAACGGAACTTTTGTTCTTTATCCTCGAGTTGAACCGCGTCG
>JANLWV010000185.1:0-2513 GCA_031364765.1 Vicinamibacteria bacterium | reverse complement strand
CGGCGAATGGCTGACCACTCTGGTCTTGCGCCTTGGGCTTCCGCCCGTCAAACGTCGACTTCCCATCCCCGTGGCCGTCGCCATCGGCGGCGCCCTCGAACTCGTCTGGAAGACTGTCCGGCCGGGGGGCGAACCCCCGCTCACCCGTTCGGTCGCGCGCAACCTGGGCCTCAGCCACTGGTACTCCATCGACGAGGCCGTTCGCGATTTCGGGTACGCGCCGGGGGTGCAGGCCGCGGACGGCTTCGAACGCACCGTAGAGTGGTTCAAGCCCAGAGTGGGCCGCTGATGTCGGTGGAGCGCTCAGAGCCCATGGCCGACGAGGGCGAAGTCGATGTGGTGCGAGCGCACCTTGGCGATTTCTCGGACCTCAGCCCCTTCCGCGCCGTTTTGAGCGAGGGGGAACGGTCTCGTGCGGACGGCTACAAGGTTCAAGAGCCGCGCGATGTGTTCACCCTCGCCCGCGGTTTGCTGCGGATCGAGCTCTCGAAACGCCTTGACGTCCTTACCGGCGACATTCACTTCGACGTGCGGCCTGAAGGAAAACCCGACGTGCGCCGGGGTCATAGCGACTGGCCGGACTGGCGTTTCAGCGTTTCTCACACCGGCCCGCACGCCGCGATCGCCTTCGCCCTGGGCAAGGACGTCGGTATCGACATCGAACGGCTCGATCGCTTGGTGGATCCCATCGACATCGCCAACCGGTACTTCACGGCTGAGGAGGTCCAATCGCTGGAAAAGCTTCCCGCAGAGGCGCGTACCCGAGCCTTCCTGGCGGGATGGACGCGCAAGGAAGCGATCGTGAAAGCCCGGGGCAACACCATGGCCGAAAGCCTTCAAGCCCTGACCGTAGACCTCGATCCGGAAGCGATTCATCCGCGTTCCGACGACGCGCCCTCCGGTCCGCAGCGAGCGGTCTGCCGCCTCACCACGTTCGAGTTTCCCGCACTGCGCCTCGTCGGCGCGGTCGCCCTTCAGTCCGATAGCGCCCCGCGATTGCAGTTCGAGGTCCGTTCAGGGACGAAGATCGTTATCGGTTAGCCCCAACGATGCGGCATTGAACTTTCACCACGGACTGCTACGAACCGGACTCGGGCGCCTTTTCCCAGGCGTACCCTCGCTTCACGACGTACCTGTCGAACCACTCGAGCTCGACATTCATCTTGAACAACTGGTGCCGGAGCTCATTCCATCCGTGCGGCTCGCGCGGGGCCATGAAAAGTTTCGTGGGAACGCCGTTCGCCTTGAGGCCGCGATGCATCTCCACGGATTGGGGAGGCGGAACGCGAACATCCTTTTCGCCCACCAGAAAGAGGGTGGGCGTCTTCACATTGGCTATGTCCTTGAGCGGCGAGTTGGCCCAGTAAACGTCGATCGGCGCATCCTTCTGCCACGGTGTGCCGCCGAACCAGGGCGTGCGATACGTCCGAACGTCGCTCTGCGCGTACATCGAGACCCAGTTCGCCGCCCCGGCTCCCGACGAAGCCGCCTTGAAACGGTCGGTGAAGGTGATGATCTTGTTGGTCATGTGCCCGCCGCCGCTCCAGCCCAGCTTGATCAGCCGGTCAGGATCGGCGACGCCCATCGCAATCACCGCGTCCGTTCCCGTCATCACGTCGAGGTGGGCGTTCGCGAAGTAGTGCCCCACCATATCGCGCAGAAAGGGATCGCCATAGCCTGTCGAACCGCGGTAGTTCGGCCGCAGCACGGCGTAGCCGTTCGCCGCCATCACGGGCAGGTAGGTCGACGTCGAGGCGCCGAAGCCGAATTTGTCGGACGCGGCTGGGCCCCCGTGAGTGCTGACCATCAGCGGGACCCTCTGACCAGCGGTGAAGCCGATGGGATAGGTGAGAAGACCCTCAACCGTGACGCCGTCCGCCCCCTTCCACGTGATCCTCTCGGTCCGCGGGATCGCGAAGCGCTTTTCCAAACCATCGTGGAGTTTTGAGACCTGGGCCAGCACCCAGGTGGAGGACACGGGAAGCGCCGGCGCCTTTGCGCCGCGCTTTCCTCCGCGCGCAGGCGCGGGCGGGACGGCCACGAAAACTTCACCCGGGTTTTTCGCGGTGTCGAGAACCATCACGTGCTCGCCTGAAGGAGCGATCTGCCAGCCGCCGATCGAGTGTTCTCCGGAAGTCAGGGCCGTCGCCTTTCCGCCCCCGACGGGCATTTCGAAGATCTGGCTCGACACTCCCACGTTCGCGTGGATGTAAATCGTTTGGCCGTCCTTCGAGAACTTCGCCTCGTTCGCTTCGAAGGTGACGTCGTCCGGGGTGAGACGCTTCGACGTTCCCCCCGTAGCGGGCACAACGAACACTTTCTCGTTGTAGTACGTCCCGTTCCCATCGAGCGTGGCGGAGGTATACAGAATCGCCGCCCCGTCCGGCGAGAAGCTGACCGACCCCTCCTCGACTTTGTTGCTTGTGACCTGGATAACTCCGGACCCATCGGCGTTCATGGCCCAGATCTCGCTCTTCTCGGCGTCGGCGAGGAGCGGATTGGGGGCACGCCGG
>JANLWV010000174.1:0-4588 GCA_031364765.1 Vicinamibacteria bacterium | reverse complement strand
GGCTCTACATCTTCATCTCAGGCTCGACGAACGGGATCATCTTCTCGTTCGGCTACCTCACCGCATCGGTCGTCGCGTACCTCGCCTTCCGCTCGCGCAAAGCCTGAGGCTTTCGCGACGTCCGAACCATCGCCCCCGAATCGGCGGCTACGACGTTACCGATGCGACGTCGACCGGCTTTTCGGTCACGAAGGCCCGATGGGCGGCGACCGATATGCGGATGGCTTCGACGCCGTCGTCGATGGTCAGGGGCGCGGGCCGGCCCTGAAGGACGTTCTGCGCGAAGTTCTGGAGTTGCACGGTGTAGGCGATGGCGAAACGCTCCATAAAGTGCGGCACGGTGTCATGGGCGATGGAGTTCTTGGTCATGACATAAAGCGGCGTCTCGCGGATATAGCCAACGCGCAGCGTCCCCGCGTCACCCAGAAGCTCGGTCGAGATGTCATAGCCATAGATGCCGTTGCGCGACAGATCCACGATGCCGAGCGAGCCGCTTTGAAAGGTGAGACTCACGACCGCGTTGTCGATATCCCCGACGGTCTTGAGTTCTGGGTAGGCGAGCGTCCCGCCGATCGCCGACACGGTTTTCACCTCGCCCATGAAGAACCGGGCGAGGTCGAAATCGTGGATGCCCATGTCCATGATCATGCCGCCGCTGCTCTTTGGGTCGGCGTATTCGAGCGATGTCCGGTACGGATCGCGCGAGGTGGACTTGAAGAGCACCACTTTTCCGATCTGACCCTCATGGAGACGTTTCTTCGCGGCGGCGTAGCCGGGATCGAACCGTCGCATGAAGCCCATCTGGAAGAACGTGCCGGTTTTCTTCACCGCCTCCTTCATTTCCAGGGTCTGGCCGACGCTCAGGGCCGGCGGCTTCTCACAGAAAGTCGGCTTCCCCGCCCTCGTCGAAAGGATCGAAAGATCCATGTGGGTGCTGGTCGGGCTGACGATGACCACCGCGTCCACGCTCTTGTCGTGGATGAGGTCCTGGGGATCTGCGTAGCGGCCGGGGACATCGAACTCATCGGCCACTTCGGCGACCGCGCTCGGAACGACATCGCACACCGCGACGACACGAGTCTCGGGAATGCGGGAGGCGAGATCCCGCGCGTAAATGCGACCGAGACGACCGAGACCGATAACTCCGACTTGAAGACGCTTCCTGGCGGCAGAACTCACCGGGCGCCCTCGGCTTTCTTGATGAGTTCGATTCGAACCTGCTGCTCCGCGGCAATGGTCTCGCCCTTCATGAGTTTTGAAGCGCCTTCGACGGCCAGACGGCCCATCTCGGCCGGGAACTGGGCGACCGAGGCGACCATGGTGCCGGCCTCAATCGCCTTCCGCGCGTCGTCCACCGCGTCGAACCCGATCACCCGGACTTTGCCGGTGCGGCCCGCCGCCGCGATGGCTTCAATCGCGCCGAGCGCCATCATGTCGTTGCAGGCAAAAACCGCATCGATCTCCGGATGAGCCTGGAGCATGTTCTGAAAGACGGTGAAGCCCTGGTCACGCTCCCAGTTGGCGGTCTGCGACGCCACCACCTTGACGCCGGGGGTGTCCTTGGTCGCGTCCTTGAAACCGCGCAGGCGTGAATCGCCGGTGTCGTGACCGGGGATGCCCTCGAGCAGACCGACTTTTGCCTTGCCCTTGGTGACCAGGATCAGTTCGGCGCCGGCGACGCGACCGCCTTCGTAGTTGTCCGAGCCGACAAAGCTTGCGATCTTCACCGAAGCCGCGGTGGCGGCTTTCTCGTCGAGGCGGGTGTCGACCACGATGACCGGGATATTGGCGGCGTTCGCCTTGGCCAGCACCGCAACGATCTCGCGGGAGCCGCTCGGCGTGATGAGGAGAGCCTTGATCCCCGTCTGGATCAGGTTCTCGACGATCTGCATCTGCTTCTCGACATCGACTTCGCGCTCGGCCGCCTGCACGACGAGATCGATCCCGAGGCGGTCGGCCGCGGCCTTCGCCCCGGTCTGCATATCAATGAAAAACGGGCTGTTCAGGGTCTTCAGCACCAGGGCCACCCGCGGTTTGGCGGGCGCCGAATTTTGGGGCGGCGGCGCGTTGCAGGAGGTCAGCGCCAAGGCTGAGACAGCGACGGCCAACAGTTTCTTCATGAGGGGCTCCATTGTTTCTTGTTTCGAAAAGAGTTCATTGACGCTTCGACTTGACCAGCGAATCCATGAGGACCGCGGCGATGATGACGAGACCGATCACGATCTGCTGGAGGAACGACGAGATGCCGAGGAGGTTGAGTCCGTTCCGAAGCACCCCCATGGTCAGCGCGCCGATCAGCGTGCCCCCCAGAGTCCCCAGACCGCCGGTGAGGCTGGTGCCGCCGATCACGACCGCCGCGATGGCGTCGAGCTCGTACATCATACCGGCGATGGGCTGGGCGGAATTGAGGCGGGCGGTGAGCAGGACGGAAGCGAGGGCGGCGGTGACGCCCGAGAGGATGTAGACGAGCGTCTTGTGAAAGCCGACGGCCACCCCGGAAAGCCGGGTGGCCTCCTCGTTGCCTCCGATGGCGTAGACGTAGCGGCCAAACCGAGTCCGGTTGAGCAGGACGATGGCCAGGCCGTACAGAAGAACGGTCAGGAGGACCGGGACCGGGATGCCGAAAACACGGCCGGTCGACAACCACCGCAGGGACTCGTCAAATCCGGAAATCGGACGACCGTCGGTGAAGAGAAGCGCCGCGCCGCGGCATACGCTCATCATCCCGAGCGTTGCGATGAAGGGCGGCAGTTTGCCGCGCGTGATGAGCAGTCCGCTGGACAAGCCGCACAATGCCCCGGTCAGGAGTCCGGCGAGTAAGGAGAGGGCCAGGGGCCAGCCGGCCTGAAGCCGGTTCGCGAGGACCACACCGGAAAGGGCGGCGATCGAGCCCACGGAAAGGTCGATGCCGGCAGAAAGAATCACGAAGGTCATGCCCACCGCGATGACCGCGTTGATGGCCGTTTGTTCCATCACGTTCAGGAGATTCGACGAAGTCAGAAAAAACGGCGAGAGGATGGAGAGCAGCGCTCCAAGGAGGAAGAGGCCGATGAGCGTGCCCACCTCTCGACTGCGGGCCAGGACGCCGAGCCTGTTCTTCACGAGGCCTGCCCCAACGCGGCGCCAAGCAGCGCCTCCTGATTGGCGCCGGTGGCCCCGAATTCACCGGCCACGCGCCCGGCGCGCATGACCAGGATGCGGTCGCTCATACCCAGAATCTCCGGTAGTTCCGAGGAGATCATCACGATCCCGGCTCCCGCGGCAGTGAGGCGATTCATCAGCTCGTAGATCTCGACCTTCGCGGCCACGTCGATGCCCCGGGTGGGCTCATCCATGATGAGAACATCCACCCCGGTGGCGAGCCACTTTCCGAGCACGATCTTCTGCTGATTTCCGCCCGACAGAGCGCCCGTTCTCTGTTCGATCCCCGGGGTCTTGATTCGAAGCTCATCGACAAAACGCTGCGCCAGCGCGGCTTCGCCTTTTTCATCGATGAGGCCAAAGCGGGAGAGGCGGCGCGCCGAAGTCAAGGCCAGGTTCTCCCGCACCGAAAGTCCGAGGACCAGGCCCTGGGTCTTGCGGTCTTCGGGAAGGAGGCCAACCCCGGCCTTGATGCCATCCGCGGGCGATCGAACCAGCGCCATCCGGCCTTTGACGGCAATCGTTCCTCGATCCGATTGGTCCGCACCGAAGAGAACCCGGGCGAGCTCGGTCCGGCCAGCACCCAGGAGTCCGCAGATGCCGAGAATCTCGCCGCGACGGAGGTGGAAGCTGACATCGCTCAGCGCTCCGTCGCGACCGAGACCCGCGACCCGAAGCACGTCGTCGCCCGGTTCGCCGCGCCGGCGCGGAAAGTGATCGCCCACCTCTCGGCCGACCATCAGCCGGATCAACTCGTCGATGGTCACCTCCTTGGTGTTGTACGTCCCGATTCGCCTGCCGTCGCGCAGGACGCTGACGCGGTGGCCGATCCGCTCGACTTCATTCATCCGGTGCGAGATATAGATGATTCCCGTGCCGCGCTCCAGCAGGCGCGCGATCGCGGCGAAGAGTTGGTCGATTTCCGGGGCGGTGAGGGCCGAGGTCGGTTCGTCCATCACCAGAATCCGGGCCTTCTCCGAAAGCGCTTTCGCCACTTCGATCATCTGCTGTTCGGCGATGCCGAGCTTTCCCACCGGCGCATCAAGGTCGAGCGCGACCCCGAGCCCCGAGAGCAACTCTCGCGTCTTCACCTTCATGAGTTCCAGATCGAGCAGGCCGAGCGGGGTGGTGGGCTCCTTCCCCAGAAACACGTTCGCCGGAGCGTTCAGCTGCGGCACCAGAGTGAGTTCCTGGTAGATGATGCTGATGCCCAGATCGCGGGCGGCCTTGGGAGAGTCAATGGTTCTGGCCAGGCCATCCACGAGAATCTCGCCGGCGTCGCTCGACTGCGCGCCGCTCAGGATTTTCATGAGCGTCGATTTCCCCGCGCCGTTCTCGCCCAGAAGGACGTGAACCTCGCCGGCCATCAGGTCGAGGTCGACGCCATCGAGCGCTATCACTCCGGGAAATCGCTTCTGCACGCCGGTCATCGTGAGGAGCGGCGGCG
>JANLWV010000164.1:0-12246 GCA_031364765.1 Vicinamibacteria bacterium | reverse complement strand
CACGGTGTTGGAGATGAGAGCCACCAGCGTCTTCGCGTCGCCGGACGCTCCGTACTGCATGACATCCTGATCGCCCGTGGTGAGTGCTGCGACCGCGCCCGTGCGGGAATCGATGCGCTTGAGATTTGCGCGGCCCTGTTCGCCGACCTTGATGATGATCGAGTTGGAGTCGCCGCTCCAGATGAGGCCGCCCGCGGAACCACCGCGCGGCGGCGCTTGATCCCCGCTCACCCCGCCGCCGATCTCGAGGTCGTAGGTCGCGGTCAGGTTCTTCGGCGCGCCGATGGTGGCCCCGGTGACGTCGGCCACGAAGAGATCCGATTGGTCGTGGGAGCGCACCGGCTTGGTGTTCCGGGCGCCCGTGAAAGCGAGTCGCTTCCCGTCGGGCGAGAAGTCGAAGTCGCCCATGCCGCCTTCGAAGTCGAGGACGAGTTTGGACTCCCCTCCTACTGCCGCGACCGACCAGATCTGGCTGCGCGAATCCTCGTAATAGGGCTCCTTGACGTGCAGCGATCGGTAGTAGAGCGTCGAGCCATCCTTTGAAAAGACGGGCGCCGCTGCGCTAAACGGATCGTTCGAGATCCGCCGCGGTTCGGTGGCCGAGCCGTCGGACAATGTCACCGCGTGGATCTGCGCCTTGCGCGTTGGATCGTCATATCCGCCGCCGTTCGCGCGGTAAACCGCGCGTGTGATGACCTTCACGTCTGACTCCTTGACCGGCTCCTTCGGAGGATTCCTCGCGAGCTTGATGTCTTCATCGGTGGTGGTGCTGGTGAACACGATGGTCCGGCCATCCGGCGAGAAAGTGGCCGCGGAGGCGCCCTTCGGCAGATCGGTGATGGCCTTGGGCTCGCCGCCGGACGTCGGCATCAGGAAAAGCTGGGGAGGCTGACGTTTCCCGTCCTTTTCCAGAACCCGCAAGAACGCGAGCAGCGAACCATCCGGGGAGAACCTGGGTGCTAGGTCCCGAGGCCCCGCGGTGAACCGCCGGGGCGGGGTCCGGCCATCGGTCGATGCGATCCAGACCGACGTTTCGTATTCGTCCTTCTTCTCGTTGGCGTCCACCCGAACGAAGGCGACGCTCCGACCGTCGGACGAAACCTGCGGGTCGGCGCTCCAGACGAATTTTGTGACGTCGGTTTCGGCTATGAGTCGCTTCGAAGGCGTGACGCTTTGGGCGTCCGTGACCGCGCCGAGCGCGAGACAAAGGAAGAGGGAAAGGGAGATCTGCTTGGTCATGGGGCTCCTAAGGCCAGAAGTAGGGTGAGCTTAGTGGGATATCGTTTCCGATCTCTCTTGGACTTGAAACATTCCCGAATCACGGTCACCGGAGGCTCGGGCTTCCTGGGGGACCACGTGGTGCGCGAACTGCGCGCGCGGGGCTGCACCGACATATTCGTGCCTCGGAAGAAGGACTTCGACCTCGTCCGGCGCGAGGGCTGCCTGAAGCTGTTCCAGGAAGCGCGTCCGGAGATCCTGATCCACCTGGCCGCCAAGGTGGGCGGCATCGGCGCCAACCGGGAGACCCCGGGGACATTTTTCTACGAGAACCTGATGATGGGCGCACAACTCCTGGAAGAGGCGAGGATCCACGGCATCGCCAAGTTCGTGACCATCGGAACGGTGTGCGCGTATCCGAAGTTCACGCGTGTGCCTTTCCGTGAAGACGACCTTTGGGAGGGCTATCCCGAGGAGACGAACGCCCCTTACGGCATCGCCAAGAAGGCGCTCCTGGTGCAAGGCCAAGCCTATCGACAGCAGTTTGGCATGAACGCGATCTACATTCTGCCCGTGAATCTGTATGGCCCTGGCGATCACTTCGACCCCGCCATCTCGCACGTCATCCCCGCGCTCATCAAGAAGTTTGAAGATGCGATCGAGACTCAAGCACCCGAAGTCGAGGTCTGGGGGACCGGAAATGCCTCGCGCGAGTTCCTCTTTGTCGAGGACGCGGCCCGCGGGATCGCCCTGGCCACCGAAAAGTACGATGGCAGCGAACCGGTCAATCTGGGCGCGGGCTTTGAAATCTCGATGCGCGACCTGGCGGAACTCCTGCAGCGTCTCAGTGGATTCAAGGGTGAACTGCGCTTTGACCCCACCAAACCCGACGGTCAGCCGCGCCGCTGCCTCGACACCTCGCGCGCGGAGGCCATGTTCGGATTCAAGGCGAAGGTGTCGTTCGAAGAGGGTCTCAAGAGGACAATCGAGTGGTATCGGAACAACCAGAACTCTCACCCCTAGCCCGAGCCGCCCGGGACGAGGTGCGGGCGTTTTACGAATCGCACCACACCGAGCTCGCCAAGAACCGGGAGAACCGCGCCTACTACTACGATTACCTGTCCCGGATACTGAAGGCGCGTATCGCTCCCGGCCAGAAGGTTCTCGAGATCGGTTGCGCTTCCGGTGACCTTCTCGCCGCACTCAACCCTTCGTTCGGGGTCGGCATCGATCTCTCCGGTAAGGCCGTGGCCGCCGCCCGGACGCGGCACCCGAATCTCCACTTCTTCGAAGGCGACGCCTGCGAAGCCTCGACTCTGACCCGGGCCCGCGGCCCCTTCGACGTGATTCTGATCGTCAATGTACTCACGTTTCTGGGCGATGTGAGGCGTCTGTTCGACGCGCTTCATCTCGTCTCCCATGCGAAGACTCGCATCGTCATCTACAGCTACTCACGCCTCTGGCAGCCGGTGTTGCGGCTCGCGGAACTTCTGGGCCTCAAGCGGGCCCAACCGGCCGAGGCCTGGATCCCTCAGGAGGAAGTCCGGACCATGCTTCATCTTGCGGATTGGGACACCGTCCGTGAGGACCGCCAGATTGTCTTCCCCGTCTACGTCCCACTCGTGTCCGAGGCTCTCAATCGCTGGATCGGGCATCTCCCCTTCATTGACGAGCTTTCCCTTATGTTCGGGATCACAGGGAGACCGAGACTCACCCGCCATGCCGCATCGCTGAAGTCGGAGCCCTCGGTCAGCGTCGTCATTCCGTGCCGAAACGAGGAGGGTCACATAGCACAGATGGTGGCGAGGCTCCCCCAACTCCCCCCCAACAGCGAGTACATCTTTGTCGAGGGCGGGTCCAAGGATGGGACGGAGGCCGCGATCAAGCTTGCCATCGCCAACCATCCCGGAAAGCCTCTGCGCTTCCTGAAGCAGGAAGGGCAAGGGAAGGGCGACGCGGTGCGGCTCGGTTTTGGGGCGGCTCGGGGCGAGGTTCTGGCCATTCTGGATTCGGACATGGGGGTGGCGCCCGAGGATCTGCCGTCGTTTGTGGAAGCACTCGCCCGCGGTCACGCCGAGTTCGTGAACGGGTCGCGGCTTGTCTACCCGATGGCCGGAAAGGCCATGCGGTTCCTGAACCTCCTCGCCAACAAGTTCTTCGCCGCCCTTTTCAGCTGGATCCTGGGACAGAGCTGTCGTGACACCCTATGCGGCACCAAGGTTCTCTACCGGTCCGACTACGAGCGTATCGCCGCCCATCGGTCGTATTTCGGCGACTTCGATCCGTTCGGCGACTTCGACCTGCTCTTCGGAGCGTCCCGGCTGAATCTCCACATCGTCGATCTGGCCGTGCGCTACCACGAGCGCGAGTATGGCGAGACCAACATCAACCGCTTCTCCCACGGCCTCCTGCTCCTGCGAATGAGCGCCTTTGCCTCTCGGAAGCTGAAGTTTCTCTAGTGTCCCCCCCCGCGGTTCAACCGCTTGAACCCCCGGAAATCTGAGACTTTCGCCCGTGTTTCCACGTCTAGAAAGAAGATGTCTCAAACAAAGGAAAGGTCTTAATGATATGAAGAATTCGCTTTTGTTGCCCCTCGCGATGGTTGGGCAATTGATGGTCAGCTCGGCCTTGGCCCAAGGGTCGGGTCGCGACGTCACCCTTCTAAGGCTGTCCGGACCCCAGCTCGGGGTCCGCCTTGAGGAAGTCGACAAGGATGTGGTCGCTCGCCTGAAGCTCAAGGAAGAGAAAGGGGCGCTCGTCACCGAAGTCCTCGACAATTCGGCTGCGGCCAAGGCAGGCCTCAAGAAGGACGACGTCATCCTGAGATTTCAAGGTGAGTCCGTCCTCACTGCCGCGCAATTGAGCCGTCTGGTGCGCGACGTGCCCTCTGGGCGCAAGGTGGACATCGATCTTTTTCGGGCCGGGGCTCCCCTCAAGGTCACCGCCACTCTCGAAAACGGCGAGTGGTCGAGCCAGGGCATGGACATGCCTGAACTCGCGGATCTCGACCGGCGGCTGCCCCGCACATTCAACTTCAAGCTCGACGAAGGCGGCCCCGACTGGATGACGTTCGCCCGGGCCGGCAAAGGCCGCCTCGGAATCACCTACACCGAAATCGAAGGCCAGCTCGCCGGTTACTTCAAAGCGCCCAAGGACCACGCGATTCTGGTGAACTCGGTGGTGGAAGGCTCGGCCGCCGAAAAGGCCGGGATCAAGGCCGGCGATCTGCTGGTCAAGCTGGGCGGCTCCCCCATCGAGGGGACCTCCGACCTGCAGGACGCCGTGCGGGACGTCGAACCGGCCAAGCCGACGCCGGTTTTGGTCTGGCGCGACGGGAAAAGCCTCGAGCTATCGGTGAGCCTCGAGGGGGCTCAGAAGCCGAAGACCGAGGCTCGCCGCTTCCGCCGGCCGGTTTCCTGAAGGACTCCGGCTACTTCAACGCCAGTTTGATCGCAGCCTCGATGACGGCCTTCTCCTGGAAGTTCACGAAGTGGCTCACCACGGTACCCCCCTTGTCGACGAAGAAGAAGGTCGGGAAGACCGAAACACCGCCGTAGGCGGCCTGGGTCTCGGCGTTCGCGTGGGCGAGGACAAACTTGATACCGAGTTTGCTCGCATAAGACGACCGATCCGCGTCGTTGTAGTCGAGATCAAGCAGCTTGTCGGCGTTGAGCGCCACCGTGCTAAAGCCTTTTGGAGCGTAGACCTTGTCGAGTTCCACGAGCAGCGGCGAGGTCTTGACGCACGGCGGACAGTTGGTGAACCAGAAGTAGAGCAGGAAGGGCTTCCCCGCCATTTTGGCGAGGGTCAGATCGGCGCCGTCATACGTCTTGACCGCGAAGGCGGGGGCCGGATTCCCCTGCCAACCCGTAATCGTTCGTTCCAGGATCTTCCCGAAACGCGGATGGGCCATGATCTTGTCGACATCGGCCTTGAGGATTTCGCCGGTCTTCGGGTCGCGTTCGAGGAACCTGGGGACCCGGGGGTCGGACTCCATGATCCGGAGGATCACGTCCGCCGTCCCCGGCACCGTGAACGAGAACTGCTCTGAGATCTCCTTTAGGGAGGGCGGCGTTCCCTTGGCCTTCTGGGCCTGGACCACAAACAGAGGGATCTTGAAGAAAGTGTTGAAGAGGCGATTGAGAGCCTTCCGTTCGGCCTCTCCGGTGAAGACCTCATTGAAGAGTCGCGACACGATCACCGGCTCGCCGGGCTTCACGTTTGCTTTCAGGTATTCGACGATGGCCGCCTCCGGGCTGAGGGCGGGATTCGGGGCGGGAGCCTGGGGCTGAACGGTCAGGGCGAGGGCAAGGACAAGGGTTGGGTTGATCATGATTTTCCGCTTGACATTCTCGCATGCAGAGGAGTACGGTCCAGTTGCCCCTCCCGGGGAACGCCGCTCGGGACCCCATCCACCCACACCTCCTACTGGCGTGACAGGCTGGAGAGACAGCCTCTTTAGAGCCCAATCAAGCAATCCCGATCCGCCAGGGTCGGGATTTTTTTGCATGAGCCCCTCCCCACCGCCCTGGTGCCCCGGTAATGCGCCTTCGTGTTCCCGCCGTACTCTCCGCCCTGAGCGCCCTCGCCCTTGCCTACGTCTGGTTCGCGGGCGACTCGATCCGACAGGTCCGGGTCATCCTCACACTGCTTACGCTGGTTCTGACGGTCGCGGCGCTCCTCGCCTGGTTCGTATTTGGCTCTGGGGCGCCGAGGAAAACCCGATTCCGCGTCGCCGCCGGTGTCACAATCGCATTGGGCATTTTCAGCACGGTGTTCCGCATCCGCGGCGTGACGGGCGACCTCGTGCCGATTCTGGAATACCGCTTCGCCGGACCGAGGGCCCTGCCCGAAGCCCGGACTCCGCCGCCTTCGGCGCCCGGCTCAGGAACCCCCACATTCGCCCCGCCTCCTTCGGTTGCGCCTGGGACCGACCGACCGACCGCCCCATCGACTGAGTCCACGGCGGGGCCCAAGACCAGCCGCGAGCCGTCGCCCAAACCCGCGCCGGCCGCGATCGCGTCAAGCCATCAGGACTGGCCGCAGTACCTGGGTCCGAACCGCACGGGCGTGATTCCCGAAGCGCATCTCGCTACCGACTGGATCGCTCAACCACCGCGACTCTTGTGGCGCCAGCCCATCGGCGTCGGCTGGGCTGGCTTCGCGGTGGCGTCCGATATCGCGGTGACGCAGGAGCAGCGGGGGAGCGAAGAGAGGGTCATCGCCTACGAACTCAGAACCGGGCGCCCTCTTTGGAGTCACGCGGACAAGGCGAATCACAACTCGCCGCTCGGAGGCGAGGGCCCACGAGCGGTGCCGGCGATCGACCGTGGCCAGGTGTTCGCGATGGGCGCCACGGGAACGCTGAACGCGCTCGATCTGCGCACCGGCCGCCTCCTCTGGAGCCGGAACATCCTCAAGGAGAACAACGGCGCCGAGCCCGAGTGGGGGGTAGCGGTCTCGCCGCTCGTGCACGGGAATCGTGTGATCGTGAGCGCCGGCGGCTCGCCCGGTCGCGCCCTCGTCGCCTACGATCGGAACACCGGCGCTCCCGTCTGGGCGCAAGGAGAGGGCGGACTGGCCTACTCGTCCCCCGTGTTGATGCGCCTTTCGGGGCGCGACCAGATTGTGATGTTGAACCGGGCGTCGGTCGTGGGGCACGATCCCGAGACCGGCGTTCCGCTTTGGGAACAGGAGTTCCCTGGCGGGCAGCCGAACGTGGCCCAGCCCCTGTGGCTTTCCGAAAATCGGGTTCTCTTCTCCGTCGGCTATGGGATCGGCTCGAAGGTCTTTGAGCTCTCGGAAGGGACCGATCAGGCGCTCTCCGCGAAGCTTGTCTGGTCGACCCCAAGGCTCAAATCGAAGTTCGCCAACATGGTGGCGCACGAGGGATCAGTCTACGGTCTCGATGATGGCGTTCTCGTCTGTCTCGATCCCGCGACCGGCGAGCGTCGATGGAAGACCGGGCGGTTCGGCCACGGCCAGCTCATTCTGGCCGGGAAGAACCTGCTGGTGCAGACGGAGGACGGTGAAGTGATCCTGATCGACCCGAATCCGGAGCGCCTGATCGAGGTGACGCGCTTCAGGGCGCTTTCCGGGAAGACCTGGAATCCTCCCGCCCTCGCCGCCCCGATCCTTCTCGTTCGAAACGACCTCGAAGCCGCGGCCTACGAACTCCCCGTTGTTCATTAGGTGGGGGGCCGCAAAGCATCTCGTTCGCCTGCTCAGCCCCCCACACCCCCGTTCGCTCCGGCGGGAGTAAATCCCGCCTGCGCTTGGTTCCGCGATGCGGCGAACGAAAACTGGTTACGCCCCCTGGCTAACCTACAAATCGCCGCCCACGCGGATCAAGGACTTGCCGAAAAGCTCGCGGTTTTCGAACTTCTGGTGGAGCGCCGGCACTTCGGCCAGGTCGTAGACCCCCGTGATTCCCGTTTTCCAGCGTCTTGTGCGAAGGGCTTCGTGAATGGCCGGCTTCTCGGCGCCCTTCGTGGCCGCCATCGCCACATAGACCACGAAACCACGAACCGCGATGGTCTTGGCATACAACTGACGGGAGATGTCGACGGGCGGCGGGAAGCCGCCGAGCGCTCCGATGAAGATAACCTCGCCCAAAGCGGCCACCGCGTCATAGTTTTTGGGCGCGTCCGGGCCAGCGACGCCGTCGATGATGAGATCGACGCCTCGGCCTTCGGTCAGACGCTTCACGTCAGCCACCCAGTCGCCCTCGCGATAGTTGAGGACGTGATGAGCGCCGAACCCTTTCGCGAAGTCGACTTTCGACTGCGAACCGCAAGTCGCGAAAACCGCAGCACCCGCCTCGCGGGCAATCTGCGACCCCATGATCGAGACCGACCCTGAGCCGGAGTGGAACAGCACGGACATCCCCGGCTTCAACTTCCCGACGGTATGGACAAGATGCCAAGCCGAATAGGTCCCGGTCTGAAACACCGTGCCGGTCTGCCAGTCGAAGCCGTCCGGGATCATCGAAAGCCGGGCCGCGGTGGCGAGGGCGTAGTCGGCGTTGCCGCCCCACTCGCCCACCGAAGCCACTCTCTTCCCCATAATCGACGCGTCGACTCCCTCACCCACTTTGTCGACGAGACCGCTGTACTCGTAGCCCGGCGTGAAAGGAAATGTCGGCGCACCCCAGGCCACACGTTTGGCGCGAGCATGGGTGTCGAGAGGGTTCAAGTCGGAATAGGCCACCCGAACCCGAGCCTGACCGGGTCCTGGTTCCACCATGGGAATGTCTCGCAGGGTCAGGACTTCTGGTCCACCGGGAATGTCCGCAACGATCGCCCGCATGTTTCTTGCTCTCCGTGGTGAGAATGGGGGACCGAGTGTACAGGGGGTAGGCTTCGGCGATGACAGCGTCATCCCCAGACGGCCACCTCATGTCGACGGAGGAGAAGGGGCGAGCGGCATTCCAGAAGTTCCGCCAGGGCCTCAAGACGGGACAGTGGAGCGACTTCACCGACCTGCTGACCGACGACTTCACGTTCTACTTCCCTCAGGGCAAGTGGCACGGCGAGCACCGGGGCAAGGCGAAGGCCCTGGAGTTTTTCCGGTACGTGAACACCATCTTCCCCGGCGGAATCACCGTCACCTCGCTAGACCGCGTCCTCGTTTCCGGCGACACCGTGATGCTCGAGTTCAAGGACGAAGGCACAATGGCGCTGCCCGGCGTTGAACCGCGGCCCTACAAGAACCGGGTGGCCATCGCCTTCGACTTCCGGGGCGATCAGGTGTGCGGCTACCGCGAGTACTTCGGCAGCGACGGCGCGTCGAACTGACCATCTGGCGCCAGCCAGATGGTCATCCCGGCGGAGGCCGGGATCCAGAACATTCCCCTACCGGCCGCGCGGGCGAACGAACTCGTCGCGAGGGTCGAGGTCACGGTTGATTTCGGTGTCTGGATGGGGTCGAGCCGCCTCCCGAGCCTTGAGCATGAACGGGGCGATCTCATTGATCCGCGCTATCCCAAGGTAATCAACGCTCCTGGCCGAGCGCAATCGCGCATCCCACAGATCCAAGTCGATCGCTATCGGCTCGTTGCTGAGCAAAAACAACGGGCCGAAGTTGATCGCGTGGGCGAAGGCAAGGAGCGCGGTTGCGCGAATGCGCTCGGTCGGAACCCAGGCGCTGAAGATCCCGCCCGGCCGAAGCCTCCTCCCCACCATCTCGTAGAACTCCTTCGAGTAGAGGTTTCCGCTCATGGAGCTGTCGGGAAAGATCGCGTCGGCCTCGATGACATCGTAGGTGAGGCCGTCACTTTCCAAACGGCGTCGCCCGTCGTCGCGAATAATGTTCACGCGGGGATCGGCCAGAAACGCCTTGAGGCGACTCATTCTCGGCGCATCCTCCACCCGGCGCAGGAGCTTGGGCTGGGAAATCGCGATCTCGAAGACCGTCACCTTCGCGGTCTCCTCCCGCACGCCGGCGCCCCAGGCGGTGTCACCCGATCCCAAACCGATGATCGCGACATCGCGCGGAGCGGGATGGACCAGGGCGGGCAAGGCGCCCAGGATCGTGTGGATCTCGCCAAACGGCAACCAGCTGTTGCTGCGTCCGCGAATCCAGAGGTCATAGCCCGTGGTGCGCCGTGGCGTGAGCACAACGACGCTCGCCGCATCTTCTTCGACGAACGTGTTCTGAGGATCGCTGTTCCCATGGAGCCGCATCCAGAGCTGGTCATTCGTGGGGAAGACCGCGCCCAGGGTCAGCAAGCCGGCCACCATGTAGTTGAGTTGGGACGTGACCAGTCGTCTTGCGCCCGCAAAGACCACCGCCGCCGAAAGGACGGCGAGGAGGCGGAATGTCCCCGCGGTGCCGATGGCATCGAGAAGGACCAGGCCGGTCAGCAGGCTGCCGACCACGCAGCCCAGAATGTTGGCGGCCTGAAGCCAGCCGACTCGCTGCCCGGCCGTCTTCGCGTCGTGCTGAACGGCACGCTGCAGAATCGGGAAGCCGAGACCCATCAGGAACGTCGAGGGCCCGAAGAGAAAAAGGGGAACCAGGATGTACACCGCGAGGAAGTGGCCCACGGCGAGGGGATCCATTTGGAGCCCCTGGCCGCGCAGGCCGTACTTCACGAGCCATGAGAGCAGCGGAAATGAAGGGGGCAGTCGAACCAGAAGGGTATGGGCCAGCAGAGTCCAGAGAAGAAGCCCAGCCTGACAGAACAGGAACAACCGGAGGGGGCGCTTGACGCGTTCGGCCATCGACGCGCCCACGAATGTTCCGAGGGCGAGGCCGAGGAGATAGATCGAGAGAAGGGTGCCGAACGTAAAGGCCATTCCTTTGGTCAGAACGTCGAGAACACGAAACCACACAAGTTCGAGGGAGAGGGAGACCAGGCCGGAGAGGGCATAAAGAAGGAGCCAAAGGCGGAAGGGCTGATGGGGCTCTTCGGTGGGCGTGCCCGTGCCCGTCCCCGTTCCAGTCGACGTGGACGTGGGCGTTGACGTGGGCGTGGGCATCCGTGTGCTGAGGAGCCATGCGCCTGCGCCCGCGATAGCACTCAATCCGGCTCCAACCAGAACCGCTCCGTTGATGCCCAGGAAACGCACCAGAAGCCACGGCGTCGAGAGAGCGCCGATCGAAGCACCCAGGGCATTGGCGCCGTAGAGGAACCCTATCGTTCGCGCGGCGTTGGTCGGACTCATGACCAGACCGCGGACCAGGAATGGGAGCGACATGCCCATGAGAGTCGTTGGCAACAGCAGGGCAAGGAAATGTGCGAATACGGCGCGGACGGGCGTGACGTAGAGCCACGGCGCGCCGCGATAGAGACCGTCGTAGAAGAAGGGGACGCTGATCAGCGCGAGTGCCGCGACCCCGAGCTCAACCGCGGCGAAGAGGCGCAGCGCGGTGAGAGATGAGACTCTTGACGAAAGGCGGCCGCCCACATCCGACCCGATCCCAAGCCCGGCCATGAACGCGGCGGTGATGGCGGCCACGGAGTAGACGCCCACGCCGGTGGAAAGGGCGAGGAGCCTCTGCCAGGCGACCTGATACACGAGAGCGGCGGCGCCCGAAAGCACAAAGCAGGCGGCGGCAATCCGCAAAGGCCACGGATTGGGAGGCGACTCGCTCACCAGGTGTCTTCGGGGAGCAAGGCGCGATGGTTCTCGTGTCGCGCGAGGACGAACAAGAGGTCGGAGAGCCGATTCAAATAGGCGACGATGACCGGATCGAGACCGGCCGTGCGATCAAGGAAGACAACCGACCGCTCAGCCCGGCGGCAAATGGTCCGAGCCAGATGAAGCTTCGCGCCGATCCGGCCTCCACCGGCAAGGATGAAGGCAGTGAGGGCCGGCAGGTCCGCCTGACACTCATCGATCACGCGCTCCAGCGCCGAGATACGGGAGTCACCCGTGATGACCTTGTCCTTGCGCTCGGCAATCTTGTCCTTGGGATCCGCGAGGCGCGCGGAGAGAGAGAACAGATCCCTCTGGATCATCTTGAGAAGCTCAGCCAACCGCGAGTCAGGCGGCAGTTCGCTCTTGATGAGCCCGAGCATCGCCTGCAGTTCGTCGATGTCGCCAGAAGCCACGACCCGAGCATCGTCTTTCGGCACACGCGATCCGTCGATCAGCCCGGTTTCGCCGCGATCGCCGGTCTTTGTATAGATCTTCATGGGTTGAAAGGAACTTGCGCCCTGAGGGATTCGAACCCCCTACCCCTTGGTTCGAAGCCAAGTGCTCTATCCAGATGAGCTAAGGGCGCACGTCACGAGTCTTGCGATTCGTTGCGGGGAGTTTATCGCGTTCGCGTCCACGGCCGCGGACCCCTGATCGTGAGCGTTGAAGGCCAGAACTTCGGTTCGTTCGTGTTTAGGGGGCGCCGGAACTCCGCATCGTGCGGACTTGCGCCCCCTGTTTCTGCTAGAACACTTTTCCCGAACCGCGGAGGAACCATGGATCGACGCCTGTTTCTAGCCTCTCTCGCCGCGGCGCCCTTCTCAAAAGGAATCGCCAGCGCTGAAAGCGGTCTGCCACAACCGCCCACGACCGCGCCGCCGCG
>JANLWV010000160.1:0-3303 GCA_031364765.1 Vicinamibacteria bacterium | reverse complement strand
CAATGATCAGACCCAAATGGAAATAGCAAGAATTGCTGTAGGATTGCTTTGAGTCCGGTTCGAATTCAGGCGTGGCTTTGGCGATAAGGGCGAGCATTTCATCCTTCGTTATTGGAGTCGTGGTCACGTTTAAATTAGAATTATGATAGCGCCATACGTTATGGTTTCAGCAGCGATGCGAGAGTATTTGCACGATCGTAATTTTCTTGGCGTTCGGAACCTGCGGGAAGAATTTGTCGAGCGTGTCGGTCAGCTTTAATTTTCCTTCCTCGACAAGCTGCAAGATCATCGCGGCAGTGAACATTTTTGTGATCGAAGCGATCCGGAATCTGTTCGCCGCGGTCAAAGGTTTCTTTTCGGTTCCGTTGATCTGGCTGTAGCCGATTGCGCGGGTGTAAAGAACCTTGCCGTCTTTGGTGATGGTCAGGCTGCCCATCGCCTTATTCTTTTCGGCGAGCCGGTCAAAAAACTGGTCGAGTTTGGCTTTGTCCAGCGTCTGTGCATAGCCTGCGGTGAACAACGCCAGTGTCAGTAAAGTTGCGAATAATATTTTAATTTTCATAAAAGCCCAAGCAGGTGATTTTTGGCATGTCAGATGTATCCGAACACCGGAGGAAAGAGGATCACGACGATGACCGCCCACGCGACGTAGACCGGCAGGTAATCCGTCTGCCAGCGTTCGAGATCCGAGAACGATCCGCGACCGCGCAGAAAGCGGAAGTAGAGCACGGCGGACCACATCAGATTGACCAGGAGAATCACGTTCTCGCCCAGGGCGGCCACACGGTTGGGGCTGAAGCCGAATTCCGAGATGCGTGCGGCGATGGCCCAGAGTGCGACCGCGTCGGCAAGGAGCGCACTGATCACCACCACGACCTGCACCACATCGAAGGCACCGGGAGGCTTTTTGGGGTCGCGCGCCGATATGGAATAGAGCAGGAGGGCCAGGACCAGCGCCAGGAGCAGGTCGAACCCGATCAGCACCTCGCGCTGGATGCCGACTCCGCGTCCGGTCCACACCATCGCACCCAGAAACGTGACCAGCATGGCGGCGAAGAGCGGTGTGAAGAGGCGCGTCAACACCGGCGCCATGTTCTCGATCACGCTCTGCTTCGCTTCCACCAGCCACGAGCCGACGAGGACGGCCCCCGCAGCACCGCACGGCAGAAGCCACAACTGGACGAAGGGCTCGGCGTTGATCCCGATGGCCCTGAAAATCATCAACGTGAACCCGGTGAAGACGCCGCCGCCGAGGGCGATCAGCACGTAGTAGATGAAGAGTTCGCCCGAGAATCGAATGAAGTCCATGCGGCCGGCCACTTGGCGCCATCGGGCGCCTGCATACGCGATGCCCACTGCGAACCAGAGCGCCATCGGCAGATGCAGCGCCGAGAGCGCCTCGGTGGAGCCAAACAGGCGACCACGCTTCTGAATGTCGGCGTTCTGGACCCATGGATAGACATTGGCGAAGACGGCAGCGCCGACGAACGCGACGGCCAGCCAGCGAAGAATGCTGGTGTCGAGACGCCGTTTCCAGGCGAAATAGCCGGTCAGGAGGGGCAGTACGAAGAGGGGCACGTTGTGGATGTAGAAGGCCTCGTTGTGGTCCTCCAGGTGGATCCCGAAGAGTGTTGGCGCCTTGATCATCGCGGCCGCGCCCACCGCGAAAGAGAAAGCGACGATGGTGTCTGTGCGCGCCGCCTGTGGCTCCAAGGAACCTTCGGGAAGAACGACGAGCTGCTTCCAGAGGCGGTCCGAGTGCTCGCGCGCGAACTCCCGTGAGATGGCGTTGAGGTCGCCCATGCGCTTGACCGCCACTAGGAACGCTTCATCGGTGGCAAGTCCCGCCGCGACCAGGCCCGCGACCTGCTCGCGCAAATGGTCTTCGAGTTCCGCTACGTCGACGGAGTGAATCGCCTGCCGGCGGCGAAGGTAGCTCCGCCATTGGTCGATCTGTTCCTCGAGCAAACCCGCGTGATCTGAAGGCGTCATCGTTCAGGCTCCCTGTGGAAGTAGCCCGGCTGACGCCGGGATGGAAAGGGAGAGCGACCCCCAGATGCCGTGAAGGGTCGCGTCCACTGCTTGCCACTGCCTGCGTTCGTCGGCGAGCTGCTCCCGGCCGCCGGACGTTATCTGGTAATACTTGCGACGGCGGCCGGTCTCCGCGGCTTCCCACCGCGCCTCGACGTGGCCGAGCCGCTCGAGCCGATGCAGAACGGGGTAGAGCATTCCGTCCGTCCACTCCATGCGACCTCCAGATAACTCTCGTACTCGCTTGAGGATGGCGTACCCGTAGCTGTCGCTTTCGGCCAGAATCGCCAGGACGATCGGCGTCGAAGAAGCGGCTATCAGGTCCTTGTTGATTTCCATAGCAGCACTATACATGGCAGTGTTATGTATGCCAAGTTCAGGTTCAAGGGTCCTGTGAGTTTCACTGACGTGTTGGGCGGCTGTTACTTGAGTCCCAGCGGTTTGCCTGCAGCAAGGAGGCGAATCGCCTCCTGCAGACGCCTGGCCCTTGTCTCCTCGCGCTTGGCGGAATCGATCCAGCCGACGTACCGCCGCCGATGTGAGGGCGCAAGCCCCTCGAAGTACCGCCATGCCGCCGGCTGTTTCCTCAACGCTGCCTGAATGTACCGTGGAACCGTTGCGGGCATTTGGAACCGCGGCGGTCGCGGACCAGAGCTGCGGTCCGTCGGAGCGCGATTGATTCCACCTGGCTTCAGCCTGCCCGCGGCCTTCAATGCCGCGTAGCGCTTCCGGTTGATCGTCGACCACCGGCTATCCGCTTTCCGCGGCGTAAATTTGCGCGCGTAGCGAGATTCGTCCAGGCGTTTGACCAAGCTATCCACCCAACCAAAGCACAGCGCCTCATCGAGTGCGTCCAAGTACGCTATCGATCCCACGCCCGTGTGTAGCTTATGGAAGATGAGCCACACCTCGGACTCGGAGTTGTGGTGCGCGTCGAGCCATTTGCGCCACTGGTCGAGTGTCCGCACAACCAACGTCGTCATGGTTCGCAGGGCTGCACCTCTAGCTGGACCAGACGAACTCATGGTGAGCGACACGGCTTCGTGCGCCCAACCCAGCATTGAGCCGCGAGGGCCTACAGCGAAATGCGTGGATCTCGGGACCTTCCGCCGGTTTTGTAGACAGTTCATTTGCCATGTGATCTGAGCTTCAAACTCGGCGAGCGGTCGATAGCCAAAAGACGAGTGCGAACGTGATCCCGTGTATCACGTCGGCTTTCAGCGAATGGATGAACGACTCGGCGTGCGGATTATCTCCGCGAGCGCCGCCGCG
>JANLWV010000087.1:0-3219 GCA_031364765.1 Vicinamibacteria bacterium | reverse complement strand
AGAGCGAGGACGGTTCCTGAACGCCCTCTCCGCCAACGCCATTCCGTTCGTCCGGCGTTACTCCGGCGGTCCCGACATCCACGCGGCGTGCGGAATGCTGGCTCGCCACGCGCAAGGAGGCGAGGCCGTCTCCTAGGGGATCGTCAAGTAGCGTTCCAGGCGCGCCACCTCTTTGGCGCTCACGTACTTGCCGATCTCCTTGCGGAACTGGTCCTTGGTCTTGTACGGGCGGTACTCCTTGAACTCGCGCAACATGCGCGGGCCCATTCCGGGGATGGAGAGGATGTCCGCGTCGCTTCCGGTGTTGAGGTCGATCGGGATGAAGCAGTACTGCTTGAGCCGCGCCACCTGGGCGGCGTCCACGTACTTGCCGATCTCCTTGTCGAACTGGGCGAAGCTCTTCCACGGCCGGTATTCCTCGAACTCGTGCGCCATCTTTTTGCCGGCGCCCGGGATGAGCAGGATCTCCGCGGCCGTTGCGGTGTTGAGGTTGATGTGGATGAACGCCTTCGCGTAAAAGGCGCCCAGCTGCTCCGCGGTCAGCGACTGACTCGAAAGGAACGTGTTCAGCTCGGTGACCGTCGCGAAGGGCCGCTTCTCCAGGATCCCCTTCACGATCGCGGGCGTCATGTGGGGCAATGCCAGAAGGTCCGCCTCCACCGCCACGTTGGGATCGACCAGGCCCTTGCTGACCTGAGCGTTGGCCTGAGGGCCAAAGCCCGCGGTCATCGCGATGGCCAAAAGGGCCGTCCGCCAATTCGACATGACTCGGTTCATTTCATTCTCCTTTGCCCGCAGTTTGTTGGTCCGCCGCGACGAGCGACGGATGACGATACGTGAAGGCGAGTCCAAGAAGACCGAGCTGCACCAAAACCCCGGGCGCCAGGGCGGGCGGCGCTTTCGCTCGCAGGACTTTCAGAAGGAGATTCGATCCTTGTAGCGACGGGTCGATCTCCAACTGGAACTCCATGTTGCTTTGGAAGTGGAGCCCGACGCCAATGAAGCCGGCGCTGATGAAGAGCCCCATCATCAGTTGCAGCGCTCGAAGGCCAGCCCGCTGTCCGGTAAGGCCGAGCCAGGCGAGCACGACGAAGGTGGTCCCGATCAGGGCCAAAGGGATGAGCTGTTTCTTGTCCTCGTAGTGGCGGAGGAGCAGGAGATCGGCGGCCGAACCCAGCATCCCGAGAACCAGGATCGCCATCAGGAAACCGCGCAGGCGATCCAGCGAATCGGTCGGCGTCATCGGCTCCCGCGCTTCTCGATGAGCAGGGCCAGAAAACCGGGCAGGAACGCGAATGTCCACGAGGCGAAATGCCGGACGTAGTCGGGGCCGCCCGGGCTCGGCTCGGTCCAGATGCCAGAGATGCCGTAGAAGGCGAGGCCCGAAATAACGGCGGCGACCAGACCGCGGACGACGGCCTCTCGCATGGGTGCTATCGGCTCGCCGAGGAACCGCCACAGCAGCACGCCGAAGGCCACCCAGAGCGCCATCCACATCGGGAACATGGCGGCGAGGCGCAGCAGGGGAGCGAGCAGATAGAACCCGGCGGCGGCGCCCAGGCCGATAGCACCACCCGCAACGCTGCCTTTCAACAGCCGTCCGCGCGGCGCTCCCAGATACAGCCCGATACCGCAGCAGAGAATGAGACCGTGAAGCAGGCCGAAGACCGCGCGATGCGGCAGGTCGAAATGCTTCCACACCCAGTCGCCAAATGTCATCAGGCCGCCGATCAGGACGGCGCCCAGCAACGCTCCGCGAACCCCTCGCATGGCCATAGAGAATAGCTCCGAAGCCGCCCCTTGATGCACGTGGCGCCCGGGCTTGGGTCGCGGTACAGTCTCCAGCCATGCGAAGACCCACGATCTTCTCCCTCGGCGAGCCGGCCGCGAAGGAGAGGGCGTAATGCCGCGTCTTCCTCTCTACGTTCGGGTCCTCATCGGAGTGGCCCTGGGGACGCTGTGCGGTCTTTCATTTGGCGAAGGTCCGATCCTTTTCGGCGTCACCAACAAACATCTCGGCGATCTGGGCCTGCTGGTGATTCGCCTGCTGCGGGCCATGGCCGTGCCGCTCATCTTCTTCGCGGTGGTGGACGCTTTCGTTCGCACGGAAATCTCGGGAAAGCAGGGTCTGAAGCTGGTCGCGATCTGCACGGTCAACGTCTGCATCGCCTTTCTGATCGGGATGACGCTCATCAATGCCTTCAGGCCGGGAGAGGCCTGGAAGAACCGGCTGGCCGATATCGAGGCGACCGCCGGCGGTCCCCCCCGTAAAGCACCCGAGGGAACCAGCCTCGATCCCATGAAGAACCTGGGCGGGTATATCCCGGCCAATCTGATCGACCCGTTTCAAAAGGACAACGGGAACGTGATCAGCGTGGTATTTCTGGCCGTGCTGATCGGCGCCTCCTTGCGCCGGCTCATCGCGCGCGACGGTTCGGACTCGGCAGTCTCTCGTCTCGGCGATCTGGCGGCCGGAGGGTTTGAGACGCTGGTAGCCGTTCTGAGCATGGTGATCCAGGCCATTCCTTTCGCGGTGTTCGGCGTTCTGGCCCAGGTGGTCGGCCGGGACGGCGCCAAAGTGTTTGGCGAGTTGGGCGTTTACGTGGTGGCCATGGTCTCCGGGCTTTCCCTTCACGCTCTCGGTTACTACACCCTGGCCGCCTGGCTCGTGGGCCGGCGGTCGCCCAGGGTGTACTTCGGCCTTGGCGCTTCGGCCATCTTCTCCGGGATGTCGATGAACTCATCGCTCGCCACTGTTCCGTTGACCCTCCAGAGCCTCAAGAGGATGAAGATCTCCGACGCCTCCTCGCGGCTCTCCGCCTGCGTGGGGACAAATCTCAACAACGACGGCATCGTTCTGTACGACGCGATGGCCGCGCTCTTCCTGTCCCAGGCGCTTGGCTACGACCTCTCGTTCTCTCAGCAGTTCGTGGTGGCTCTCGCCTCGCTGATGGCGGGGATCGGGATCTCGGGAATCCCCGATGCGGGTCTGATCGTGCTGCCGCTCGTCCTCGCCACCGTGGGTCTTCCTGAAGCGGTCATCGTTGGCGTGATTCCCGTTCTGTTCTCGGTCGACTGGCTGGTCGGACGCGTCCGCTCCGGAGTGAACGTCATGAGCGACATGCTGGTCGCGATCCTGCTGGACCGTTTTCCCGACAAGAAATCGGAGTCCGGGGTCGGACCCATGGCCCCCGCGATGGTGGACTAGTGCGCTGCCTC
>JANLWV010000143.1:0-14177 GCA_031364765.1 Vicinamibacteria bacterium | reverse complement strand
ACCCGCGATTGACGGCGATTTCGATTCGGCCCGCGGAACCGAGGTAAGCGCAGGCGTCATCTTCAGGCACGTCACCGAAGGTGGTGACCACCGGAACGATGACCCGATCGACCTCGGCCACCATCTCGGTCAGATCGCCGTTGGCGCCGTGAATGAACGTCTGCCACCCCGCTCCGCCGATCGACGAGACGAGGTTCCCGAACGTGTCGATGTAGATGACCTGCCCCTCAATGACCTCTTCGCCGATAATGCGCGGCTTCGGGAACTCGAAGCGGAAGGCGTCGCCGACCGACGGTCCGACCTCTGCAAATGCCGTCCCCCGCACGAGGGCGCCCGCGACCGGGCCGAAGACGTCACGCCCGTGAAAGGTCGACGAGACATTCGGCCGGAAGAGGCCGGCGTTGGTGAGTTCGCGCACCTCGGCTTCCGGATGATCGGTGAGGACGAGGCTGAAGATGCCATTGTCCGGTCCCACAAAAAGATAACCGCCCGCCCGGATGGCGATGCCGCGCCGGTCGGTGCCAACTTCCGGATCGACCACTCCGACGAACGCGGTACCCGCAGGGAAGGTCGCGATGGTGGCCCGCAGAACGAAGGCGGCTTCCCGAACCGCGTGAGGCGTGATGTCGTGGGTCAGGTCGACCACCTGCGCGTCCGGGCAGGCCGAGAGCACGGCGCCGCGGAGTGAACCCGCGTACTGGTCCCGGGTTCCGTAGTCGGTGAGAAGAGCCACGATCTTCGGCATGATCTTTCAGGGATTCTAGCTAGACTTTCCCCGAAGGCTGGTCGACATCCAACAAATGAACTCTCTCTCGTCGCTCTACCGGCCATCCCTCGCGCTCCTGACCGACCTGTATCAGCTCACCATGGCGTATGCCCATTGGAAAACCGGCTCGTACCTTAAGGAAGCGGTCTTTCATCTGTACTTCCGGAATCATCCGTTCGGCGGAGGATTCACCGTGGCTTGCGGTTTGGCCCGGGCGAAGGAGTTCCTTTCGGGGTTTCGATTCGTGGACGACGACCTCGCCTACCTGAAGACGCTTTGCGGCCAGGACGGAAGCCGCCTCTTCGACGAGGGCTTCCTCGAATATCTGCGCGAACTGAAACTCGAATGCGACATCGACGCCGTGGAGGAGGGCCGGATTGTTTTCCCCTCGACACCCCTGGTGCGGGTCCGGGGGCCGATCATTGCCGCGCAGTTGGTCGAGACGCCCCTGCTCAACATCGTCAACTTCGAAACCCTGATCGCCACCAAGGCCGCGCGCGTAGCCATCGCGGCCAGGGGCGAGCCGGTCATGGAGTTCGGCCTGCGCAGGGCCCAGGGCATCGACGGCGCTCTCGCCGCCAGTCGGGCCGCGTACATCGGGGGCTGCAGCTCGACCTCGAACGTCCTCGCCGGCCGGATGTTCGGGATCCCGGTCAAGGGCACCCACTCTCACAGCTGGGTGATGGCGTTTGGGAGCGAGATGGAGTCGTTCGAACAGTACGCCGCGGCCAGCCCCGGCAACTGCGTTTTTCTCGTCGACACTTTTCACTCGCTCGACGGGGTGGCCCACGCGATCGAGGTGGGACAGAAGCTGAAGCAAACCGGCCATCGCCTCGGCGGCATACGCCTCGACTCCGGCGACCTCGCCTATCTCTCCATCGAAGCGCGCCGGATGCTCGACGAAGCGGGCTTCGAGGATGCCGCGATCGTGGCCAGCAACGAACTCGACGAGAACATCATCGCGAGCCTTCGTGAACAGGGCGCGCGGGTATCGAGCTGGGGCGTGGGGACAAGGCTCATCACCGGCCACGATCAGGCCGCGATGGGCTGCGTGTACAAACTCTCGGCGGTTCGAGAGCGGGGAGGGCCGTGGCGAGCTCGAATGAAGCTCTCCGAACAGGCCGCGAAAGTCTCGAACCCGGGCATTCAGCAGATCCGACGGTTCTCCAGCGGGCCTGAGTTCGCGGGCGACATGATCTGGCACGAAGACCCGGAGGCGCAAGCTCCTCCATCTCCTCTGATGATCGACCCCCTCGACCCGACCCGGCGGCGATCGTTCTCGAGCAGCCAACCCTTCGAGGACCTGCTCAAACCGATGTTCCGAAAGGGCGTTCTGGTGAGCGCGCCGGAAACGCTCGCCGTGGTAAGAGAACGAGTGACGGCAGACCTGGCCAGGCTTCACCCCGGCATCAAACGTTTTGTGAATCCCCACGTGTACCCGGTCGGGCTTGAGGAGTCGCTGTTCAAGATGCGGTCCGAACTCATGCTCCGGCTGCGCAACCTGCGCGCCGATGGTCTCTTCGATTGACGGCATCGCGCACCTGAACTCCAGCCCTCATGACCGAGATCCCAGTCCACTACGATCCGCGGCACGCGCGGCAATTCGGCTACCGGCCGGATGCTCGAAGCCTCTTCGAGGCCGCCCGTGCCTTTCGCCGCGACCACCATCTGCTTCCCGCGGCGTCCGACCTGCGACGACATCACCTCGTCCTCATCGACGTTCAGCGCGACTTTTGTTTCCCCGAAGGCACGTTGTTCGTGGGCGGCCGCAGCGGCCAGGGCGCCCTGGACGACAACGACCGGATCGCGCGTTTCATCTATGAGAACCTCAGCCGGATCAGCGAGATCACCTGCACCCTCGACTCCCATCTGCCGTTTCAGATCTTCTTCGCTCCGTTCTGGGCCGATCGCGCGGGTGCGCCCTTGACGCCCCATCGAACCATCTCCGTCGATGAGATTCGAGCGGGCGACGTTCGCCCTAACCCCGACGTCGTTGCCGCCGTCGGCGCGCCCGATCTCGAATGGCTCACGAAGCAGGTTCTCTTCTATTGCGAGTCCCTGGCCAGGGCCGGCAAATACGTCCTTTATCTCTGGCCGTCTCATTGTCTTCTGGGCGGCGATGGTCACGCGCTGGTCGGTGTCATCCAGGAAGCGCGCCTCTTCCACAGCTACGCCCGCGGCGCACGCAACGGCGTCGAGATCAAAGGCCTGCACGCTCTCTCGGAGAACTACTCGGTCTTTTCGCCGGAGGTGCTGGCTACGCACGATGGCGGATCGCTGGCGAGCCGGAACAACGCGCTGATCCATGCCCTTCTGCACGAGGATCGCTTGATCGTCGCGGGACAAGCGTCGAGTCACTGCGTGAAGAGTTCGATTGAGGATCTGCTAACGGCGATTCAGGAGACGGACAAGCGGCTGGCGAAACGTGTCTACATCATTGAAGACGCGATGTCCGCGGTGGCCGTTCCCGATCCTCTAACTCCGGGTGGCTTCCTGGTGGACTTCACGGAGGCGACCCGGAACGCGTTCAACCTCTTCGCCGAGGCGGGGATGCACATCGTGCGGACCACAACACCGGTATCCCGGTGGCCGGATTTTCTCGATTAGGACTTCGAATCGACTTTGCGCCGCATCTACCTCGACCACGCCGCCACCACACCCCTTGACCCGGAGGTTCTGGAGGCCATGCTTCCGTACCTGCATGACGACTTCGGGAATCCTTCGTCGGTCCACCGTTTCGGGCAACGGGCGAGGGCCGCGATCGACGAGGCACGGGCCCAGGTCGCGGCTCTGATTGGCGCCCGGGATGCGGAGATCGTCTTCACGGGCAGTGGCACGGAGGCCGACAACCTGGCCATCGTTGGCGCCATTCGAGCGAGTGCGGCCCGGGACAGCGGAACGCCGCGGACCGATCTCGTGACCAGCGCCATCGAGCACCACGCCATTCTCAACAGTGCCAAGGGACTCGACCGCGCGAAACACAAAGTCACGTTGGCCCGCGTCTTTGAAACCGGGCAGATCGACCTCAACAATCTCGAGGCCGCGACCGACGACAAGACGGCTCTGGTCTCGCTCATGTTCGCGAACAATGAGACGGGCGTGATCCAGCCGATCCCCGAAGTCGTCCGCATGGCCCGATCGAAGGGCGCGCTCGTCCACACCGACGCGGTCCAGGGTTTGGGGAAGATCCGCATCGATGTGGGCAGACTTGACGTGGATCTGCTGACCGCCTCAGCCCACAAGATCTACGGCCCGAAGGGTGTGGGCGCGCTCTATGTTCGAAGCGGCACGCCGATGACCGCCCTCATCCACGGCGGATCGCAGGAACGAAACCGCCGCGCCGGAACAGAAAACGTGGCCGCCATCGCCGGTTTCGGCAAGGCCGCGGAACTCGCGCAATCCCGCCTCAGTGAAGACTCGAAACGGATCGCGCAACTTCGGAACCGCCTCGAAGCGGAATTGATGGCGGAAGGCCAGGGGACGGTCACGCGAAACGGTTCTTTTGAGCAGAGAGTCTTCTCGACCACCAGCCTTTCCTTCGAAGGCGTCTCGGGCGAGGATCTGCTGATCGCCCTCGACCTCGCGGGCATTGCCGTCTCGACGGGAGCGGCCTGCGCCGCCGGATCGCCCGAACCCTCGCACGTCCTGAAGGCGATGGGACTGCCGAGAGAGCGAGTCAACGGCTCCCTCCGCTTCTCCCTCGGCCGCGGCACGACGCCGGAAGAGATCGACCGCACCGTCGAAGCCGTGGCGAGGGCCGTCGGGCGGCTCCGAAAGAAGCACGGCTAGCCCTCACGGCCATAGCCTCCTTGGCGTTCGACTCTCCGCGCTGTCGCGGTGCGCCGGTTTCGCCAGACCGAGACATTGACGCCGAGAACGGCCGCGGCCTGATATCGACCTGCCGATTCGCGCAGGGCGGGCGGCAGCATCGTCCCAACGCCTGCCCGTTGACGTCGGGAAGCGCAACGACCTAATATCGCCGCGCCGTCTCGCCCAGAGCGGGCGTAGCTCAGTTGGTAGAGTACGAGCTTCCCAAGCTCGGTGTCGCGGGTTCGACACTGAGCGAAGCGATGTGCCCAATTCAGAGTTCAGCCGAAGGCTGAAGTCTGACTTGAAACCCCCGACACTTTGGGCGCGCGGCAGCATCGTCCCAACGCCTGCCCGTTGACGTCGAGAAGCGCAACGACCTAATATCACCGCGCCGTTTCGCCCAGAGCGGGCGTAGCTCAGTTGGTAGAGTACGAGCTTCCCAAGCTCGGTGTCGCGGGTTCGAACCCCGTCGCCCGCTCCATCGTTTAGCTGGGGGGCCGCAAACGCAGCACGGACTTCCTGCTTAGCCCCCCAGGCCCCCGTCGCCCGCTCCATCGTTGCGGCTTACTCCGCGCTCGTCGGGTCGATCATCGCCTTGATCTCGGACACTCGGTTTGCTGGAAAGCCGCCTTGCTTAGCGTGCTCGCGAACCATCGCTTCGTTCGGCGCTATGTACACACAGTAGATCTTGTCGTCTGTAACGTAGCTCTCCAGCCATTGGATCTGCGGACCCAGGTTGCGCAGGACCCCGCACGACTTTTGCGAGATCCCCTGCAGCTGCTCGGCAGAAAGCGCGCCCGCTCCGGGAATTTCGCGTTCGATCACGTACTTCGGCATAACTCCCCTCCCCATGACCGCCACACCCGGACCACCCCCCGCAGGGCCAGGTTGGCGCCGCCAATCCTACACCCGCCGCGAAAGCCGGAGATCCCCGAGCGTCGGGCACGAGCCCGCATTAGACTCTGTCCCTCGACTTCCCCCTCCTCCTGGAGAAACCATGGGCCTTTTCGGCAAACCTGATCCTCGACCCGCTCAAGACCGGATCCTCGGCCCGTTGCCTCAGGCGCCTCCGGCGCCGCCCAAGCCGGTGGCGAAGGGCACGGTCATAGGAGAGAAGACCCACTGGACCGGCAAGGTCGACACCGAAGAACCTCTGCTGATCCAGGGCCACCTGGAAGGCGAGATCAAGTCCTCGAGCGAGGTCGAGATCGGCGAAACCGGCGAGGTGAGGGCGACGCTTTCAGCGCGCTCGATCGTGATCTCCGGCCGTGTGTTCGGCGATTGCACCGCTTCCGACCGGCTTGAGATCCGGGCCTCCGGAAAGCTGACCGGGGGCATCAAGGCCGCTCGCATTGCCATCGCGGACGGGGCCGAGTTCGAGGGGACCAGCCAGATGACGACAAACGCCAAGCCCTGAATGCGGTAACCATGCCGCTGCCTCGGTATACTGGGGCTTGTTTCCCATGTCAGCATCGAACATCACACCGGTAGAACCTGACGCACTGGCGTCTGCGGAGGGCGCCGATCAGGATGCCGCGGCGGAGAATCGGGTCGCTGAACCGGATCGGATCACCGTTTTGGAGGAGGAGATCGTCTCCCTCAGAGACCAGCTTTTGAGACGGCGCGCCGAGTTCGACAACTATCGACGGCGGGTCGAACGCGACCAGCGCGCGGCCAGCGAGGACGCGGTCATCTCGTGGCTTTCCGACCTTCTCCCCTCGCTCGACGCCCTTGAAAAGGCGCTCGCCGCCGAGGGCACGCTCGACGAGATTCGCAGGGGCGTCGAGATCACACTGAAGGAGGTCGCGACAACGCTCGGAAACCGCGGAGTCCGGATCGAGGACCCGACGGGAGAGCGCTTCGACCCCCTAAAGCACCAGGCCCTCTCTTACGAGCCTGTGAGCGGGGCCGAGGATGGTTCGATCGTGACGTGCTACCGAAAGGGCTACAGCATGGGCGAAAGGCTGATCAGGCCGTCTCTGGTCAAGGTCGCACAACAGGCGACCCGGGGAAATCCTTCGGTCGTCGTGCCGGTTTCCCGTTAGGAACGCGCTCATGGGAAGAATCATCGGCATCGATCTGGGCACGACGAACTCCTGCGTCGCGGTCATCGAGAACGGCCAGCCCGTGGTCATCCCCAACGCAGAGGGCGCTCGAACCACTCCGTCGGTCATCGCGTTCACCGCGAAGGGCGACCGTTTGGTCGGCCAGATCGCCAAGCGCCAGGCCATCACGAACCCCACCAACACCCTTTACGCGGTGAAGCGTCTGATCGGGCGGAAGTACAACTCTCCAGAGGTCGCGCACGCCAAGAAATTTGCGCCGTTTGAAGTGGCCGAATCGCCGAACGGCGATGCCCACATCCGCGCGGCCGACCGGCTCTATGCCCCGCCGGAAATCTCGGCTCTCGTTCTTCAGAAGCTGAAGCAGGGCGCCGAGGAGTATCTCGGCGAAACCGTCGACGAAGCCATCATCACCGTGCCCGCGTACTTCAACGACCCTCAGCGCCAGGCCACCAAGGACGCCGGCCTGATCGCGGGCCTCAAGGTCGGCCGCATCCTGAACGAGCCGACGGCGGCCGCCCTCGCCTATGGTCTCGGGGGAAAAGGTCAGAAGAACCAGTACGTCGCGGTCTACGACCTGGGCGGCGGAACGTTCGACATCTCGATTCTCGAAGTGAGCGACGGTGTCATGCAGGTCAAAGCCACCGGCGGCGATACGTTCCTCGGCGGCGAGGACTTCGACCAGAGGATCATCGACTTCCTGGTCGACGACTTCATCAAGTCGACCTCCATCGACCTCAGCCAGGACCGGATGGCCCGCCAGCGCCTGAAAGAGGCGGCGGAGAAGGCGAAATGCGACCTCTCGACCGCCGACTCGACCGAGATCGTTCTGCCCTTCATCTCCGCGGATGCGTCCGGTCCGAAGCACCTTTCGACTACCCTGACGCGCGCGCAGTACGAAGCCATGACCCAGGACCTGCTCTCGCGAACCGAGGAGCCGTGCCGGCGCTGCCTCGCGGACGCCGGTCTCAAGGCCGCACAGATCGATGACGTCATCCTCGTCGGCGGCCAGACCCGAGCGCCCCAGGTTGCGGAAATCGTCCAGAGGGTTTTTGGGCGCAAGCCGAACCGTTCGATCAACCCCGACGAGTGTGTGGCCATGGGCGCCGCGATCCAAACCGGCATCATGGAGGGCGAAGTCAAGAGCCTCGTCCTTCTCGACGTCACGCCCTACACCCTCGGCATTGAAACCATGAACGGCACTTTCACGCCGATCATCGACCGCAATTCGGCCATCCCGACGAGACGAGCCCGGGTTTTCACGACGGTCACCGACAATCAGACGAGCGTCGAACTGCACGTTTTGCAGGGCGAAAGCGACACATCCGCCTATAACCGGTCGCTGGCCCGTTTCGACCTGACCAACATTCCTCCCTCGCCGCGCGGCCTCCCCCAGATCGAGGTCGGTTTCGAGATCGACTCCGACGGCATCGTCTCCGTCTCGGCCCTCGATCAGGCGACCGGACGTTCGCAGTCTCTGGTCATCCATCCGGCCAGCGGCATCAACGAACACGAGCTCGAGCGTCTGGTCGGAGAGACGAAGCTGCGCCAGGTCAGCGAGAAGGAAACCAAGGAGAAGGAGAAACTTCTCCAGCAGGTAAGCGGTCTGGTGGCCAACTCCCAGCGAACCCTCACCCTTCTCGATCGAAAGCTGTCCGCCGAAGAGAAGGCCAAGATTCAGACCGCGATCATGGGCACCCAGAAATTGAAGATCGACGACACCATATCGATACTCCAGCGCAGTCTGCGCGAGATGGAAGAGATCGCCCAGATCCTGTCTTCCGCGATGCTTCGCGCGTAGCGGCCTCGTAACGAAGGCGCGACCTTGTTCGCAACTTCCACCTCGCTTCCCCGAGGCTCCGGCTCCCCCTCTACTGAAGAACGGTTTTTCATCGACCTAAGACATGGCTCGCGACTACTACGAAATTCTTGAAGTCTCGAGGACGAGCACGGACCAGGAGATCAAGTCCGCCTACCGGAGAGTCGCGATGAAGTTCCACCCGGATCGCAATCCCGGAGACAAGGCCGCGGAAGACAAGTTCAAGGAAGCGGCCGAGGCGTACAGCGTCCTGTCCGACGAGGAAAAGAGAAAGCGCTACGACGCCTATGGTCACGCCGGCGTTTCCGGATCGGCCGGGGCGTCAGGCTTCGATCCTTCAACGTTCGCGGATTTCTCCGACATCCTGGGCGACTTCTTCGGTCTCGGGGATCCGGGAAGACGGAGGGGCGGAGGAGCGAGGCGCGGCGCTGACCTTCGCTACACCATCGAGATCGACTTCGAAGAAGGCCTCTTCGGCGCGACCAAGACCATCCGGGTGCCGAGGCACGAACGCTGCGCGACCTGCGGTGGTTCGGGCGCCGCCGCGGGGAGCAAGCCGACGACGTGCGGAACCTGCAACGGCACCGGCCAGATCGCGTTCCAGCAGGGCTTCTTCACCGTGGCGAGGACCTGCGGGCGGTGCCGCGGCTCCGGGAAGATCATCGCCTCCCCGTGCCGCGATTGCCGCGGCGAGGGCCTCGTCCCGAAAGAGCGGGAAATCCAGATCAAGATCCCCGCGGGCGTCGATACCGGATCGCAGCTCAGAGTCTCGGGCGAAGGCGAGCCGGGAATGAGTTCGGCGCCTCCGGGCGACCTCTACGTGGTCCTGCGGGTGCGCGATCACAAGGACGGCTTCTTCAAGCGCGATGGCATCGCCCTCGTCTGCGAGATACCGATCAGCTTCGTCCAGGCGATTCTGGGCGATCAGGTCGAGATTCCCATGCCGGATGGCTCCCGCGCCAAGGTCACGGTTCCCGAAGGGGCGCAGCCGGGCTCGGTCCTGAGACTCCGAGGCCATGGCGCTCCTGAACTCGGCGGTAGAGGTCGCGGCGATCTCTACGTTCAGATCAAAGTGGTGATTCCCAAGAGAGTCGGCGGGGAGGAGAAGAAGCTGCTGGAGAAGCTCGGCAAGACCATGAACGTCGACCTCTCGTCCAAGGGGAAATCCTTCTTCGAAAAAGTGCGCGATATTCTGGGTTGACACGGCTTCGCCTTCAACTTTGACGTCGAAAAACGAACGTGCCTGATCCCTCCTCCGAGCCTCCCCCTCCCGAAGCCTCGATCACGGCCTGGGCCCTCACCGTGCCCGAAGCCATGGAAGACGAAGCGTCGGGGCTCGTGTGGACTGCCGGCTGCGCGGGCGTCACCGTCGAGCGGGCATCGGCGGGCTCCCTCCGCCTGGTGTGCTTCTATGACGATCCCGAAGCGCAGGCGGAGGAGATTCGGGGTGTGGCCCTCAGCCTGGGCGTCACGGCGACCAGGATCCGGGTGCCCAATCCGGACTGGGTGCAGAAGTTCAAGGAAACGTTCGTGACCTTCGACGTGTCCCCTTTCCGGATCGTGCCGGAATGGACGCTTGAGCCGCCTTCGGCCGGGCGGAACCGAAGCCCGTTCACCATACGGGTCGATCCAGGCCGCGCGTTCGGCACGGGCGCTCATGAATCAACCCAGCTTTGCCTGCAAGCCCTTGGCGCTCTTCCGCCTGCGGTTGGAAACGCCCCGCGCACCCTTGACCTCGGGTGCGGGACGGGGATTCTCGGCATTGCCGCCATCAGACTGATGGAAGCGCGGGTAGTGGCCTGCGACTGCGACCCTCTCGCAACCGAGGTGGCGCGGAAGCACGCGCGCCTGAACAAAGTCAGGCTGGATATCCTTCAGATGGACGGTTGTCGAGGCCTGCTCCCCAAGCAGTTCGATCTGGTCTTGGCAAATCTGATGGCGCCGTTTCTTTTCTCGCGGGCCGCGGAGATCGGCGCCGTGGGAGCCCCCGGATGCCGGTTCATCCTCGCCGGCCTGCTGCGGGAGGAGGAGGCGACGGTAAGGGCGGCGTGGCCTCAGGACTGGAAGGTTTCGTCCTCATATCAGGGCCAGTGGGCGAGCCTTCTCTACGAACGACCTTGACCATCCATCGATTCCACGTGCCTTCGGTTCGGCCCGGGCCCATGGATCTGCCCGAGGCCGCTCGCATCCACGCAACCCGCGTTCTGCGGCTCAACGCCGGCGATACCCTGCGCGTGTTCGACGCGGGGTCTGAGTTTCTGGCCACGATCTCATCGATTGAGAAGCGTCGCGTCCTGATTGAGGTGGGTGCAGCGCTTCCGACGCTTCCCGAGCGGGCGGTCCGCCTGCGCCTCATCATGAGTCCGCTCAAGGGCGACCTGACTGAGCTGGTGATTCAGAAAGCGACCGAACTCGGTGTCGACCGGATTTCGCCCGTCATCTTCGAAAGGACGGACACCGTCGCGAAGCGGGACCCGAACGAAGCCCGGCTTGAGCGTTGGCATCGCGTGGCCGCGAGTGCGGCCGAACAGTCAGGGCGCGCGGTGGTGCCACGAGTCGATGCGGTGATCGCTCTAAAGCAGGCGGTCGACGAACTTGGCGCGCCGCGCGCCGACCAGATGAGGATCGTCGCGACCGAACCGTCGCTCGATGAAGACGAACAGGTGAAGGGGGCGACTTCGGCCCACGTTCGTTCGGTAGTGGTGGCGGTTGGCCCGCCGGGCGGCCTCACCCGGGGCGACCTCGGCCTGCTGGGCGGCGCCGGCTTCTCTGCCGAGCACCTCGCTCTTCACACCATGCGATCAGAAACGGCGGGCATCGCCGCGATGGCTATTCTGGGTGACCGATTTCGGTAGGGTCCGCCCCTACAGCGTCTCCCCGCAAAAAGGGCACTTCGTCGAACGCTGGGGCTGCGGCCTTCCGCAGTTCCAGCACAGACCGCGCTTCGGTGTCTCGCGCGCCCGCAGGCGCTTGCGGATCTCCTCCATCTCCGTCTGCCGATGATCGATGTCGGCGGCGGTCTGAAGATCCTCGAGAAGCTCGGAGGCCGACAGGTAGCGCACGGTGAGATCGGCCGCCATGGCCTTCATCACGATGTCCGACAGCTCCTTGGAGATTCTGGAGTTTCGCACTCGCGGCGCGGTGCAGCGGCCCTGCGCCACCAAACGTTCGATCTCCGCCGGATTCGGGCTGAAATACGGCAGCATTCCGGTCAGCATCTGATAGAGCATCACGCCCACGGAATAGACGTCCGCGGGCAGTTGAGCCTTCCCTAAGAACTGCTCGGGGGCCATGTACGGCGGTGATCCGATAACGGTGTTCGCATGAGCCCGGTCGAGAATCCGCGAGGTGCCGAAGTCGGCCACTTTCAAGACCCCGTCTTCAGAAACCAGAACGTTCGCGGGGCGAAGGTCGCGATGGAGGATCTGGGCCTTGTGGGCATGTTCCACGCCCTTCAGAATCTGGACCGCCATCTCGACCGCCTTGAACTGGTCGAGCACCTTTTCGCGGTCCAGCAGTCCCTCGAGACTCTCGCCCTTCACATACTCCATCACGATGAAGAATGTGCCGTCGATCTTCTCCGCGGTCAGTATCGAAACGATGTTCGGGTGGTTGAGCGCGGCGAGGAGGCGCGACTCCTGAAGCAGGTCGTCTTCCTTCCCCGACTGGCGGTGCGGGACCTTGATCGCGACTTTTTTGTCGATCCAGGTGTCGCGGACGAGAAAGACCGTGCCAAATCCTCCAGACCCAAGATTCTGGAGGATCTGATATTTCCCGACATTTTGGCCCAGCAGAAACACGCGCGGGGGTGAGTATACGGGCCGCCCAGGGCGAAGGAGCCAGGCCGGCGCTAGTCGAGAAACAGCCCCTTCTTGAGCTTCGCCATCTGCTCCTCGCTCAGCTTCTGTTTCCGGAGCGCGCTCATCATGCGCGACGCTCCAAAGGCTACGGGACGGTACCCGCAGCCATCGAGCATCTCGGGATTCGGTTGATACATGAGGCGACGCGGATAGTCGCGGCACATCCCCGGACGCGTGTCGTAGCTGTCGCACCTTCGGGTCTTCCGGTCGAAGTGCTCGCAGCGGAAGACGAAGGCCTTCTGGAGTTTGTCTTCGCGGACGAGGTGAAAGCCGTTCACATGCTTCTGCCAGCCCAGGAACGCGGCGCGGAGGGTTCGAAGGTTTCGCACCGGCCAGAAGACCGAGACCGCGGGGGCCTCGCAACACTTCGCACACTTCTGGCAGGAACCACCGAGCTCGAACATCGGCTTCTCGCGGCCCGGCCTCCATCTCCTGCCGAAGGCAAGATCGATCTCAAAGGCGGTAAGCGCGATCCGCTTCAGGACCCTTCGGGGGAGGTTGTCACGCATTGAAAACGGGAGGGTAACACCCCGGGGCTTGTCCCCTCCTCTGCGCGGCAGCTGATCGTTCTCGGCGTCGCAACGCTGATGTTCACGGCGTATGCCGTTTCGACGGCCGTGGTATCGCGAGGGGCCCTACGACCGGCCCGGACCGACGCTGACGTCGCCGCTGCCGGTGTCCACGTCGATCTTCACCTTGAGATCGCCGCGCCGGTAGCCCGTGACCTTGCGTCGCCTCATGATGGCGGTCGCATCATCGAAGTCGCTCGACACATCGCCGCTGCCCACATCAGCCATGAGCTCGAAGCCCAGGCTCCGGGCCAGCTTGACCTTCACGTTGCCGCTCCCGGTATCGGCGTTGACGCGTGACAGCTTCGAACCGCCGAGATCGAGGGTCACGTCGCCACTTCCAGTGTCCGTATCGACTTCCTCGGTGTCGTCGACCTCAAGAAGAATACTTCCCGAACCGGTGTCGGCACTGACGAAGCGGGCGCTCGAGTCGGTGACGTTGATGTCGCCGGAGCCGGTGTCGAGGTCGATGCGCTCTCCGCTGAACGACTTCAACGTGCAATCGCCGCTCCCGGTGTCGCACTTGAAGGAACCGCGACCGGACGCGGCATTCACGTCGCCCGAGCCCGTGTCGGCCACCACGTCTCCCCTGAAGTCGCGAAGCGAGATGTCGCCGGAGCCGGAGTCGAACTTCAACGTGCCCTCGACACTCGAACCCTCGATCTCGCCTATCGCGTTCCTGAACGTGCCCGACGCCCCGCGTGGAATCTCGACCACCAGATCGGCATAGAGGGCGAGACCCCGGCTGCTGCTGACCGAAACCCGCGTTCCATCGTAGGTCACATTGCTTCTGCCTGAGAACATGCGTTCGAAGAAACCGCCGCCGCTTTCTTCACGTCCATAACGGTAGGCCGTGTGCTGGTTCAGGGGGTACTGCATCCTTAGGGTCGGCAGGCCGGTTTTCGAGTCGCGAACCTCCTCCAGGCGCAGGAGGTCAGCCGTCCTCTGGTCTTCCCCATGGACGGTAGCCGTGACCACGACCCTGGGACCCGCGCCCAGGCGGACCACCATGTGCCCCGCGAGGTTCTCCACGCGGAAGGGGCGGGAGGCATCGGTCGACAATTCAGCCTTCAGGGTGCGGGTCACGTCCGCCGCAGCGAGGTTTCCGGCAAAAATCAGGGAAGCAAAGACCACGGAGGCAGTGCGCATGGGGATCTCCTTAAGAGAGGAAGGCGTCTACGGTAAGAGACGAAGCGAACGGGTCCCAGGTTCCCAAGGAAAACGGGATCCCAGCCGCCTTCACTCAACTCCCGCGTGGAAGGTGATCATCCTGATGGCGGCCGCCCGGTA
>JANLWV010000118.1:0-9438 GCA_031364765.1 Vicinamibacteria bacterium | reverse complement strand
TTTGGGAGTGGGAGAGGCTGCCGCGGGCAGGCTGTCGAGGACCGAAGCCTGTTTTTGCTTGAGAACGGCCAGCGAAATACTGGTGATCATGAAGACCGCGGCGAGGGCCGTGGTGACGCGGGAGAGCAGGGTGACCGAACCGCGAGGACCGAAGGCGGCCTGTGTGCCGCCGCCGCCGAAAGCGCTCGCCAGATCCTGGCCCTTGCCCTGCTGCAGGAGGACCACGGCGATCAGGAAGAAGCACGCAATCAGGTGCAGAATCAGAACAAGGTAATAGAGAACGGTCATCGCTTTGTTGCCTCGAGCCTCGGGTGCAGGGGAACCCTGGAGAAGGGTCCCTGGAGCGGCCAAAGGAGCGAGAGTATATCGAACTCGGGGCTACGTCCGCGACGCGGCGACGATGCCCAGGAATGAGGGCGCTTCGAGGCAGGCCCCACCCACCAATGCCCCATCCACATCCGGCTCGGCAATGAGGAGCCCCGCATTGTCGGGCTTGACGCTTCCGCCATAGAGGATCCGGATGACCCTCGCGATCCCGTCCCCATGGGACCGGGCGACGAGCTTTCGGATGAAGGTATGGACTTCCTGGGCCTGCTCGGGGGATGCAGTCTTACCCGTGCCGATCGCCCAGAACGGTTCGTAGGCCACGACCGAACGTGAGGCCTCCTCCGGGGTCACGTGCCGCAGAGCGTGCTCGGTCTGCCGCTCGACCACGTCGAACGTTCTCGACGTCTCCCGCTCCTGAAGCGTCTCGCCCACGCACAAAATCGGGATCAGCGAAAAATCGAGCGCGGCCCTGGCCTTCTTCATGACGCCCTGGTCGGTCTCGCCGAAGATGTGCCGTCGTTCCGAGTGGCCAAGTATCACGTGGGTGCAACCGAGGTCCTTGAGCAGGGCGGGCGAGATCTCACCGGTGAAGGCGCCCTTCGCGGCCTCGTGCATGGTCTGGGCGACGAGGCCCACTGCGGAACCCTTGAGGACCTCTCCCACTGCGGCGAGCGCCGTGAAGGGCGGGGCGATCGCGACATCGATATCGCTGAAGTCGCGAACGCCATCACGCACCGCGGCGGCCAGCGACCGTGACTCCGCGATCGTCTTGTGCATCTTCCAGTTGCCGACGACGAAGGGGCGAGGCATGGGCGACTCTACCCAATGGCGGGCGCTTTATTGGGGTCGTTGTCGAGACACTCGACGCCCGGAAGAGTGTCGCCGGCCAGGAACTCGAGCGAGGCCCCCCCGCCGGTGGAGACGTGAGTGATCCGGTCGATCAGGCCCGCCTCCGCGAGAGCGGCGACCGAGTCGCCGCCGCCCACGATCGTCGTGCCCTTCGAATCCGCAAGTGCTTTCGCGACCGCGAATGTGCCGACCGAGAAGAGCTTCATCTCGAAGGCCCCCATCGGCCCATTCCACAGGACCAACGCCGCTTTCTCAATCTCGCTGCAGAAGGCGGTCACGGTCAGCGGACCGATGTCGAGGCCCATCCAGCCCTCCGGGGTTTCGGAGGCTGTCAGGGTCTTGGACTCGGCATCCCCGTTGAACCGGTTCGCGACCACATGATCGACGGGCAGCACGATCTTGCCTCCCGCGGATTTAAGCAACGACCTGGCAAGATCGACGTTGTCCTCTTCCACCAGACTCCTGCCGGTGTTGAGCCCCATGGCCCTGAAGAACGTGTAGGCCATGCCTCCGCCGATGAGCAGTTTGTCCACCCTGGGAAGAAGGTTCTCGATCACCGTGATCTTGTCGGACACTTTGGCTCCGCCGATGATGGCCACGTACGGTCGCGGTGGGGAGGCGAGGGCGAGGCCGAGATAATGGATCTCCTTCTCCATGAGGAATCCGGCGACTCGCTCCTTGACGAAGGGTGCGACACCCGCGGTGGAGGCGTGGGCGCGATGGGCCGTGCCGAAGGCATCGTTCACAAAAATAGTGGCGCCGCAGTCCGCCACCAGAGACTTCGCGAAGACGGGATCGTTCGCTTCCTCGGCGGCATGAAAACGGACGTTCTCAAGCAGCAGGACGCCACCCGGCTTCAGGGCCCTCGTGCGACCGCGCACGTCGTCCCCGATGCTGTCCTTGGCGAGGTCGACCTCGCCGTTCATCAGCTCGGAGAGCCTCTTCGCGACCGGAGCGAGGGAGAGCGCTTCAGTCGGGCCTTTCTTCGGCCGCCCGAGATGAGAAGCAAGGACAAGTTCCGCCCCGGCCGCGCGGAGGAAGGTCAGGGTGGGAAGAGCAGCCCGGATTCTGGTGTCTTCGGTGATCGTTGTCCCCTCGAGGGGGACGTTGAAGTCGACACGCACGAAGACTCGCGCTCCCTTGACGGCCGCCAGATGCCGGATGGTCTTCTTCGCCGCCTTGATTTCCCTTCGATCGGGCCACCTAAAGCGTCGGCGCGGACCGAACGGCGCCTCTAGCCTCGGTCCTTCCGGGCCATGAAATGGATGAGGTCACACATGCGGCTCGAGAACCCCCATTCGTTGTCGTACCACGCAAAGATCTTGGCCATGCTGCCTTGAAGGACACGAGTCAAGGGAGCGTCCACGATCGAGGAAGCGGGGTTGCCCCGGAAGTCCACCGACACCAACTCTTCGGTGCTGACCTCGAGAACGCCCTTCAAGGATCCAGCCGCCGCCTTCTTGAAGGCGTCGTTGATGGCGTCCGCCGTCGTCTCACCCTTCAGTTCGACCGTGAGGTCCACCACGGAGACGTTCGGAGTGGGGACGCGCACCGCCACCCCGTCCAAGCGACCCTTGAGTTCGGGAATGACCAGATAGATGGCCTTCGCCGCTCCGGTGGAGGTTGGGATCATCGAGAGGGCCGCGGCGCGCGCCCGGCGCAGATCCTTGTGGGGCAGGTCGAGAATCTTCTGATCGTTGGTGTACGAGTGGATCGTGGTCATCTGACCGCGGACGATCCCGAATGAATCGTGAAGGACCTTGACCACCGGCGCCAGGCAGTTCGTGGTACACGAGGCGTTCGAAACGATGTGATGGCGGCTTGAATCGTATTTGTCATGGTTCACGCCCATGACGACGGTGAGATCTTCATTCTTGGCCGGGGCCGAGATGATCACCTTCTTGGCACCGGCGGCGATATGCGCTTTTGCCTGCTCGGCGTCGGTGAAGAGCCCGGTCGATTCGACCGCGTACTCCACCCCCAGGGCCTTCCAGGGAAGCGATGACGGGTCTTTGAGGGAGAGGACCTTCAGCTTGCGTCCGGCCACGAGGATCGTGTCGCCCTCCACGCGGACCGCGTCGGTCAGATTTCCAAGGATCGAGTCATATTTGAGGAGATGACCGAGCGTCGCCGCATCGGTGATGTCGTTGACGGCCACGATGTCGAGCTCCTTGTCGGCGAGCGCCGCGCGAAGGATGTTTCGACCGATTCGGCCGAAGCCGTTGATGCCTACCGGTACCGCCATGGGACGTCGTCTCCTTCATTAAAGTCGCGCTGGTCTCAAGGGAGCCGCGGAATAACGAGCCTTCAGGGGCCCCCCTGGAAAATTGTATTCGAGAATGAGCGGGTAATCTTGCGCTCATGAGCAATGCCGACCTCATCTGCGTGGGAGAGTCGTTTGAGGATCTGGTCTTTGCCGGCCTGCCACGTCTGCCCAGGCTGGGCGAGGAGATGAGGACGACGTCCTTTGTCCGAACCTTTGGCGGCGGCGCCACCATCACCGCGGTGGCCGCGGCGCGTCTCGGTGTGTCCACCCGAATCGTGAGCGGGCTTTCCGATGGCGCCTGTTCGAGGCTCCAGGCCGAGGGCGTTCGGGTCACGAACCTCAGAAAGCGGGACGAATCTCATGCCATCACCGCCGCCCTTTCCACCCCGAAGGATCGCGCGTTCGTGACCTTCGATGGCGTGAACGCCGTCCTTGGCCCCCGTTTTGTGTCCGCGCTTCGGAAGGCTCGGGGTCGAATTGTGCACTGCGCCCTCTGCCCGCGGGACATTGTCCCGCTGGCCGTTGAACTTCGACGGTTGCGCGAGCGCGGAACCCTGGTCTCCCTGGATTTCGGCTACGACCTCGCTCTGGCCAGGGACCCGGATCTTTTCCGGTTGATCGCCGAGGCCGACTTCCTTCTGATCAACGAGGACGAAGCGAAGCTCTACGCGCGGCGAAGGTCGCTCTCCGAGGCCGAATCGTTCTGGAAGGCGCACGCCAGAAACACAGTGATCAAGCTCGGCGCGAAAGGCAGTCGCTGGATCTCGCCAAGGTGGAGAGTGGAGGAACAAGCGCCCGAGGTGCGCGCTCTCGACACCACGGGAGCGGGCGACGCGTTTAACGCGGGTTTTCTCGCTGGCTTGCTGAGCGGCCTCCCGGCTCGTCGCGTTCTGCGGCTTGGGAACACGGTCGGCGCCCGCTCAACCCGGCGGGTGGGGGGCCTCGATGGCTTGCCCCGTCTCGAAGAGCTCTAGGCGCCTCGAGGCATGAGCCGCGCAGTCCGAAGACACTGGCGCCTGGGCGCGTGGTTTCTCAGCCTCTCCTGCCTGGTCGCGTGGGCCGAGCGACTCAGCCACACCGGGCTCGCCCTCCGGGTTCAGGCCGAGGACGGTTCGCTCATAGCCAATCATGGTCACGCCAATCTCGGGACCTCGCGCATCGATGCGCTGCTGGCTCGCGAGGAGCGCCCGCTGCGAGCCGAATGGTTGGGCTACTGGAACGTGCCGTCGCCGGCCCTCACCGGGCTCATCCTGAAGAGCGACGGCGAAGCGTGGGTCGAACTCGACGGTGTGGCCGTCCTCCGCATCGGACCGAATCAGGTCCAGAACCATCGCTTCACCCAAGCCATAGCACCCGGGCTTCACCGCCTTCGCGTGGTCTATCGCCCCGGGTCGGGCGCTCGGCGCGAGATCTTCTTGAAAGGCATCACCGCTGAGGCACGATCCATTCCGGTCGAGCGGCGTCACACATTTCCGTCTGAACCCTCGACGAGGCATGCCGTCATGGGCTTCGTCGTTCGCCCTCTTTTCCTGGGCGCGCTCATGGCCTGGGCCGGTTTTATCGGCCTCCGAATCCGCGACGGCGCTTCTTCGGACCTGATCAAAAAAGGGCCGGTGGTGATCCTGGGTCTGGTCACCCTTCTGGCGGCGGCCCTGCGGTTTGAAGCGGTCGTCATTCGGTACTGGGGCGCCACCGCGCCGGACTGGGCGGACGCCCTCGCGAGCGAAATCAGGGCCCTCCGTCCGGGCGCGTTTGAGCATGCGCCGACGCTTCATCCCTATGAAGGGGATCCGTTCAGCTACCTCACGCTCGCGCGTTCGATGGGCGATTTCTACGGGCCCAGTGCCCGCGAACCTCTGTTTCCGGCGCTGACCCGCCTAACCCTATTTCTCGCCGGTGGCCGCGATATCGGAATCAACTTCCTCTCGGCTCTCTGCTCAACCCTGGTCTGCGTCGCAATATTCGCCTTGGGGTCTCGTCTTCTTTCGGCCTGGACGGGAGTTGCCGCCGCGCTGCTGTGGGCCATCGAATGGCAGGCCCTCTCGTTCTCGGCCGAAGGGTGGCGGGATGATCTTTTTACCCTTCAAGTCGCCGCGTGCGCCGCTGCGATCATCTCCCTCCACCTTCGGCCCGGCCGCCTCGTGGCCCTGGTTCTTGGAATAGCGGGAGGCCTCACCCTTCTCACCCGGCTGAGCGCGCTCAGTTTTCTTGTTCCGGGCCTCATCGCCGCCGTGCTCTTGCCAGGCCCCGCTCTCCGTCGCGAGCGCCTCCGCGCCGCGGGCGCCGCCTTGTTTTGGATGGTCCTTCTTGCCGGACCGTTCATCGCCGCCTGTGCCATTGGTTTCGGTGATCCTCTCTATGCAGTCAACGTTCACGCGGCGTTCTATCGAAATCGCGCCGGCCTGCCGGGCAGCGGGGATTCGACCGCACTTCGATTCCTCGCTCAGTCGTTACCCTGGGAGTTTCTCCAGACCGGCTTTGTGGGCCTGACCTCCTACCCCTTCTCGAACAAGTGGCTCGGCCTCGGGGCCCTCGTCCCGGGCCTTGGCGAGATCGTTCGCATGCTGGCGCTTGCCGGGTTGCCGGTCGTCCTCTGGCGGCCGGGCGGTGCTCTGGCTCTGGTCGTGCTCTCCTCTGCGATCGCTCCCTACGCATGGACGTGGGGGATCCCCGGCGGGGCCGAGTGGAGGTTCACCCTGCCCGCCTATCCCTTCTATCTGGTCTTCGCGGTCATCGCGGTCGAGACCTTGATCCGAGGACTCGTCGAATTCGCCGACCACACAAGGCGGCGTGAGGTTCTCCTGTCCGCTCTTCGCTTCGTGGTGACGGCGGCTCTCCTGACCGCATCCTTCCTGTGGGCCAGCCGCTGGCTGGATTGGCTTCGGGTGAGGGAGGCGATTCGCCACCACCGCCCCGCCTTGATCGAGGCGGGTTCCCAGGCTCGGCCCTTCTTCAGTGCGGGTTGGAAAGAAGTCGCGAACGCCTCGAACGGAAGCGTGGCGTTCTCCATGAGCGCACCCGAAGCGCTGGTGCGCATTCCCCTCTCCGAGGAGATGGGCGCACGCATCGTTCTGAGACTCGGCGCCAGGGCGGGGGCTACATCTCCGGTGGATGTCTTCGTTGGCGACGACCGGCTCGTTTCGCTCTCCGGAGAGCGAGGCCTTGGAGAGACGGCGACGATCGACATCGTCCCCTTTCGGGGGAGGAAGAAAGGTGAGCTCGAACTTCGGTTTGTCGGCTTGAACCCAAAGGCGAACGATTCACCTCTCACGCTTCTTTGGGTGCGGGTGGAACCCTGGCCCGGCCCATCTCTTTGATTTGCGCTCCTTGCGTTATCGAGAAAGCGTTCTCGAAACCGCGTCGCTCCAGGCCGCGTAAAGAGATTCCCTCTTCGCCGAATCCATGGTGGGGACGAAAGTGCGATCCAGAGCCCACAGTCTCTGGATATCTTCCTGATCGGCCCACACCGATGTAGCGAGGCCGGCGAGATAGGCAGCACCGAGAGCGGTGGTCTCCGCGACCACGGGCCGCAGCACGCGCGCCCCGAGAATGTCGGCCTGGAACTGGAGGAGCGCGCCGTTCCGCGTGGCGCCGCCATCGACGCGAATGGACTCGAGCGACAGGCCGGAGTCCTTGCGCATCGCTTCGATCACATCGCGGGTCTGATAAGCGATGGAGTCGACGGCCGCGCGCGCGATGTGCGCCCGCGTGGTTCCGCGGGTGAGACCGAAGATCGCGCCGCGCGCTCCCGAATCCCAGTAGGGAGCGCCCAGACCGACAAAGGCCGGCACCATGAAGACGCCGCCGCTGTCTTCGACACTTCCGGCGAGAGTTTCCACTTCGCCCGACGTGGCGATGATCTGGAGGGAATCGCGCAGCCATTGGACCACCGCGCCCGCGATGAAGACCGAACCTTCGAGGCCATAGGTGGTCTTGCCCAAAATGCGCCAGCAGACGGTGGTGAGCAGGCCGTTTTCAGAGGCCTTCGGTGTCGCGCCCGTGTTCATGAGCAGGAAGCATCCCGTGCCGTACGTATTCTTGGCCTCTCCGGGTTTGAAGCAGCACTGCCCGAACGTCGCCGCCTGCTGGTCTCCCGCGATTCCGGCAATGGGGATACGAGACCCGAAGAGCGCCTCGTCGGTTTCTCCCACAATCCCGCTGGAGTCGACGATGCGCGGCAACATCGCTTTCGGCACGCCGAGGATCTTCAGGAGCTCGTCGTCCCACTGCAGTGTCTGGAGGTCCATGAGCAGGGTGCGCGAGGCGTTCGAGACGTCGGTCACATGGGCTCTGCCGCCGGTGAGACGCCAGATCAGGAACGAGTCGACGGTGCCGAAGAGAATGTCGCCCCGCTCCGCGCGAGCACGCAGGCCATCGATCGAATTCAGGAGGTGAGCGATCTTGGTCCCGGAGAAATACGCATCCAGAACCAGGCCGGTCTTGCGGCGGAAGAGAGGCTCGAGACCCTCCTGCTTCAGCCGGTCGCAGATAGGCGCGCTGACCCGGCTCTGCCAGACGATCGCGTTCGCGACCGGCTTGCCGGTGGCACGATCCCAAAGGATGGTGGTCTCGCGCTGATTGGTGATGCCGATGGCGGAGATCCTGGGGACGTTGGCGCGCGCGATCGCCTCGCGAGCGGTCTGGATCTGCGACTCCCAGATGGCTTCGGGGTCGTGCTCCACGTCTCCGGGACGGGGATAGATCTGCTCGAACTCGATCTGCGAGGTCGAGAGGGGAAGGCCCTCGCGCCCGAAGACGATGGCACGCGAGGAGGTGGTGCCCTGGTCGAGGGCGAGGACGGCGGGATTCGGCATGTCTTTGATCTCCGGGTTTTTCGATTGAGCTGGCTAAATCTGGACGCGTGCTTCCTTATCCAGGGCGAGAATCGCCGCCGTCATCTCCTGAGACACCGGTTTGGACCGCATGAGGTTGTAGTCGTAGCAGACCACCACCGTCTTCGCTTCCGCCACCACCCGGCCGTCCGACCGTGCCTGGACGGCATACTCGAAAACGATGGACGATTTCCTGATCAGGGAAGTGCGCACGAAGACATCGAGCCGCTCTCCGTAACTCACCGGGGAGCGATAATCGATCTCCGTGCGAGCCAGGATCATGTCGATGAGCGCGCCCGACATCACGCCCGGCCCGGGCGGGTGCGACGCTCCGGCTTCCTGGGGTACGCCCCCGTGCGTCCTCTGAGAGGTGATCTGAATCCAGTACGCGATCCGCGCGGTTTCAATCCACTCCAGATAGACCACGTTGTTCACGTGGCCCATGGCGTCGAGATCGCCAAACACCGCCTCCACTTCGCGGGAGAAGCGGAAGCCGTTCACAGGATCTTCTTGCCGAGGAGCGAGCAGAGGAGCTCGATGCCGAGTTTCGCGGTCTGATTGGCGCGGTCGAGAATCGGATTCACCTCGACGAGCTCGACAGAGCAAACGCGGTCGGTGTCCGCGAGCATCTCCATGGCGAGATGCATCTCGCGGTAGCTGATGCCGCCCGGGCTTGGCGTTCCGACACCGGGCGCCACTTCCGGATCCACCGCATCGAGGTCGATGCTGACGTGAATTCCGGCGGTGCCGTTCATGGCCCGTTGGATGGCCGCCTCCATCACCGCGCGCATGCCGCGTTCGTCGATGTGCCGCATGGTAAAGGCGCCAATGCCCACCTGGGCCACGTTGGCGCGTTCCTTGAGGTCCACCGCGCGCAGGCCGATGATGGCGGCTCGCTCGCCCTCGATCATCGGACCCTTGGCGTCATGGATGGAAAGTAGGTCCCTGGCCCCGAGGCCCAGGCAGACCGCCATGGGCATACCGTGAATGTTCCCGGTGGGCGAGGTGAATTCGGTATTGGCGTCGGCGTGAGCGTCGAGCCAGATCAGGCCCGGTTTCTCCCTCTTCTTCCGGAAGTGTCTCGATACGCCGGCGATGGTGCCCATGGCGATGGAGTGATCTCCACCCAGGATCACCGGGGTGATGCCTTCGTCCATGGTTCGG
>JANLWV010000112.1:0-11238 GCA_031364765.1 Vicinamibacteria bacterium | reverse complement strand
TCACGCTCGTGTCGATTCTGGCGGCTTTGCTCGCGGGACATCTTTCCTGCGGTCGGGCGAACCGAGGTTCACCGAGCTGTGTGGCCGGGTCCACGGGCCTGCTGGGGAGCGTGGCGCTCGGGGTGGCCATACTCGCCTCGTGGCTTCACCACGGCTTGCTCCTGAAGTCGGCCCTGCCCGGCCCCGACCGGCTGGTGGAGGCCTATGCCCTGACCCTTTCCCTTACCGGCGTGTCGCTCACCAGCCTGCTGTTCATGGCTGTCCTGTGGGCGACCGAAGGGACGACGGCTCGGAAGTATTAGGCCCGGAGACCTCGCCTACGGACGAACGCCGCGACGAGACTCCGGCGCTGCCGTAGTTAGGCCGGTTCGCAAGTACCGTCACAGCGGGAACCTCGGCGGCCCCTGGCGGTGGCCGATTCAAGGCCTCGGAGCCGCACGCTCCGGGGCCGTTCTCTTTCCAATGCGCCACGCATCGGATGGAATCGCAGGCCCCCTCCGGCGGGACGACTACGCGCGTCGGTGCGATGGGCCGTTTAGGAGTCTCGCTACTTCTGGAGGGAGAGCGTGTAGCGCGGGGCGCCGGGAAGGAACGGCGTCTTCTCACCGCGGAGCCACGCGTCGTGGCCGGCGCCAAAGTAGGGCGATAGGGGATGGGAGCTTTGCCCGGTGGGCATGTGGAAGAAGCCCTGGTCTTCGTGTCCAGGTGAGACCACGAAGCGTTCGGACGCGCCGTTGGTCGGCGAGTGAACGCGAGGCATGTGGTCGTCGCACGGCAGAGGATCCTGCTTCATGTCGAGGAAACGCGACAGCGCGGGCACAGCGCGGGACAGGGGGTGCTGGATCCGCGCCACGTTCCGCTCGCCCCAGGTGCGCTCCGCGAGGGTTCGTCCGTTCTTGGTGAGGTCATCAACCACGGCGCGGAGGGAGTCTGCGAGAAGCTCCTTCCAGTCGGCGTACTTCGGATCAAGAAGATGCGCAGGCTGGGTGGAGAGAAGCGCCCACAGCGGACCTTCGCTCTGCCACACCCGGCCGTACCGGAACTTCGGGTCCATTTTGAGGGCCGGAGCGATCAGCGGCGCGAAGACCCGGTCGGCCACGGCCACGCGGAACGCCTTCACCAGACGAAAGCCCACCGAATCCACCGCGGCCTTTCCGCCCCAGTTGGCGATGAATGACTTCGCCTCGCGAAGGCGCGGATCACTCCCGAGGGTGGCGTCCTCGAGGGTGGTGAGAGCGAGCTTCTGCCAGCGCTCCAGAAAAACCGCCCGGTTGTCGAGCTGAATGTCCATCAGGTCGGCGGCGGAGAACTTCTCCTGGGCGAACAGATCGTCGCGGATCTGTTTCGCGCGCGCGCCCAGCGGGTAGTTTCCCTCGCCCATGATCGCGAGCATGGGTCCGGAGACCACGCGCGCATTCGCGGTCCACAGCCGGCCCGCGGGCGGGTCGATGACCTTGGGAACCGCATCGCTTGGGACGTAACCGGTCCAGGCGCGGGAGGCATCCGAGCGCGTGACCGGAAGCCGTCCTTCGAAACCGACGCGCTTCGGAATGCGGCCGGCTACCGTCCAGGCGATGCGGCCGGTGCGGTCGGCGATCACCGCGTTCTGCGGAGGCGCGCCGGCCCGGTGCGCCACCTCCACGGCATCTTCGATGGTCTCCGCGTCTTCGATGTCGAGAAGCCTGAGATTCACAGCCAAGGGGTCGTGGGCGGTCCACTGGTAAGCGCGCAGCTGGCCGTTGTGATCGCGGTCGATCACCGGGCCATGGATGGTGTTGAGGATCTCAAGGGTTTGCGAGGGAGCGCCTTTGACCGTGATCGTCTCGGTGATCCGTTCGAATTCCTTCGGTCCGCTGGCCGTGAGATAGGTGTTGGGTCGTGCCCCGGGTTCGAGAATGACGAGATCGTTCCAGTCGGCCTGGGTGTTGGTGAATCCCCAGGCGACCCGTCCGTTGCTTCCGGCCACGATTCCCGCGGTGCCCGGGAGCGAAACGCCGGTGACCGTTCTTTCCTGGCCCTTTGCATCAGGGAAAACGAGACGCAGGCGGTACCAGATGTTCGGAACCGCGATTTCCAGGTGCATGTCGTCGGCCACCATGGCGCTGCCGGTGGTTGAGTGCGCGGCGTCGACCGCAAAGTTGTTGCTGCCCACGAAGGGCAGGTTGTCTTCAGGCGAAAGGCGATCGGGCGATGGATAATCTTCCGCGACCCGGGCCAGAGCACCCGCCGTCCGGGCGTCGAAGATGTCGGGGCCGGGGATCGCGGCGGTGGGGATCGGATCGCCGAGAAGGGGGGCATCCCACTCGAGCGTGCCGCGGGGGGCGAGGAAGTCGAACATCGCCGGGGGCAGAGCGTCGCGCATGACCGCGAGCGTGCTCTCGCGTTCTCCGCGCGACTCGTGCAGGGTAAGAAACATGGCGAGAACGCAGAGCACCGAGTCTTCCGATTTCCAGGGAGACGGATCGGCGCGCAGAAGGAGGTATTCGTAAGGACGCGTGCGCAGGGCGCCGAGCCCCGCGTTGACGCCCGCGACGTAAGCCTCGATGAGGGTGCGTTCGCGAGGCTCGAAGCGCGCCGCGACCTTCCGGGCCACGCTTCGGAACTGGTGCATACGAACATCCTGATCGACTTTGACCGTGGCCGGGCCGATAAGTTCGGAGAGTTCGCCTGCGGCGCGCCGGCGCATCAGATCCATCTGAAAGAAACGCTCCTGGCCGTGGATGAAACCGGTGGCTCGCGCCACATCCACACGGTCGGTGCCGCGGATGGTGGCAACCCCGTCCTGATCCCGCTCGACCGTCACGCCCCCCTTGAGCCCGGCCAGGGAGACCTGGCCTTCGAGCACCGGCAGCGACCCGCGAACGAGGAAGGTCAGGGTCAGACCTCCAAAAACGACCAGGCCGAGGAAAACCACGGAGATGTTGCGCAGCCCCCGCCGCCGTCCTTGAGTTTTCATGAGTCGATCTAATACTTCAAAAGCCTGCGGAGGGTGGGCAGAAGGTCCGGTTTGGGCGAAAGCATTTCCTCGAGCGCCTCCGCGAAAGGTATCGGCGTGTCGGAACCGCCGAGCCGGGTGACCGGGGCATCGAGGTCGTCGAAGGCTTCCTGTGAGATGGTGGCCGCGACCTCGGCGCCGAACCCGCCGGTGAGCGGCGCTTCGTGCAGCACCAGGACTTTTGAGGTCCGCCGCGCGGACTCGATAACCGTCTCCTTGTCCCAGGGTAGAAGCGTGCGGAGGTCGATGACCTCGATCTCGAATCCCTCGGCGGAGAGTGCCTTGGCCGCGTCGAGGGCCCAATGGACGGCGACGCCGTAGGCCACCAATGTCAGGTCAGTGCCCGCCCGGGCGATCTGCGCTTTGCCGATGGGCGTTGTGAAGTAGCCCTCGGGCACCAGGCCCTTGAGGGAGCGATAGAGCAGCTTGTGTTCCAGGAACAGGACGGGATTGGGCTCCGCGAGGGCGGCGAGGAGCAGTCCCTTCGCATCTGCGGGCGTGGCTGGCGCCAGCACGCGAAGGCCCGCGACGTGGGTGAACCAGGCTTCGACGTTTTGCGAGTGGAATGGCCCCGCTCCCGTGCCGCCGCCCGAAGGAGCGCGGATCACGCAGGGCACGCTTTGGCCCCAGCGGTACCGGGTTTTGGCGAGGTTGTTGACGATCTGGTTGAAGCCGCAGGAGATGAAATCGCCGAACTGCATCTCCACCATGGGCACCAGGCCGTCGATGGCGAGGCCGAGGGCGGCGCCCAGAGCGCCGGACTCGATGATGGGCGTATTGCGCACGCGTCCGCGTCCGAATTCCTCGACCAGGCCCTTCGTGACCTTGAAGACGCCGCCATACTCCGCGATGTCCTGGCCCAGGAGGACAATTCTCGGGTCGCGGCGCATCCCGACCTGAAGGGCTTCGCTGATCGCGTCGATGTAGCGCATCTCTCGCGACTTTGCGTCGGCGGATGGCGCCACCGGGGCGGGTGAAGCCGTGTAGACCGCGGAGGTTTCCCGCTCCCGCGTCGATTGCGGCTCGGGGCTTTCGAGCGCCTCGTCGGCGATCCGGTCCACGTCGGCCTTGATGGTTTTACGGAGGGTGTCGATGTCGAGCGCGCTGATCACGCCTTGCGCCCTCAGGGAGGTCTCGAACCGGGCGAGCGGATCCTTCCTCGCCCACTCTTCGAAGAGGCGGGGCGGGACGTATGCCGTCCCCGAAGCTTCCTCATGGCCGCGCATTCTGAACGTCTCGAACTCAAGCAACGTGGGCCCTTTCCCGGCGCGGGCCCGGTCCGCCGCTTCGCTGGTGGCGTGGTAGACGGCGAGGATGCTGTTGCCATCGATGGTGGCGCCATGAATTCCGTAGCCCTTTGCGCGGTCCGACAATCGCCGGCACGCATATTGTTCGCTTGTGGGTGTGGAAAGTCCGTACTGATTGTTCTCGATGACGAAAAGCACGGGCAGACTCCACACCGCGGCAAGGTTCAACGCCTCGTGAAAGTCGCCTTCGCTGGTGGCCCCATCGCCGGTGAAGGTCGCGGCGACGCGGTCGGTGCGTCGGATCTGACTGGCCAGACCCAGGCCACAAGCCACCGGCAGCATGGCGCCGAGATGCGAGATCATGCCCACCAGCGATTTCTCGGGCAGGCCGAAGTGGAAGGTCCGGTCGCGTCCGTCGGTGAAGCCGCCGCTTTTGCCGAAGAGTTGCCGGAACAGCCGGAGCATGTCGACGGACCTGGTCGTGAAGACGCCGAGATTCCGGTGCATCGGCAGGATCCAGTCGGTCGACCGCAGGGCCGCGGTGACGCCCACCGCGATCGCTTCCTGGCCCAGGCCGGAGAACCATTTCGTGAGCCGGCCCTGCCGCAAAAGGACGAGCGCTTTCTCTTCGATGATGCGGGGAACGAGGAGCGCCCGGTAAAGCGCCCGGAGTTCGGCCGGCGGAAGGCGCGAGTCTTGGGCGAGGTCGTCGGCCGCCATCACGACGGGCCCGGAATGGCCCGTATCTACGCTCTCGGCCATGACCATGTCCGCCCGGAGTCTATCAGCGCCCGCGCGGCCGGCGGGCTCATTTCGAAGGGGCCCCGCGCCAACTAAGATCGCCCAAACTCATGAGTCTGATGCGAGCGGCGGTGTACCGGGGCCCCCCCCGACTCGAGGTCGAAGAGATCCCTCGTCCCGAGCCAGACGCGGGCGAGATCCTCGTTCGTGTGGACGTCTGCGGCGTGTGCGGGACCGATGTGAAGAAGATCGACAAGGGTCTTTTGTCCCCGCCGCGTGTGTTCGGGCACGAGATCGCGGGGGTCGTGGCGGGCCTCGGGGCCGGGGTCACCCGCTTCAAGGAAGGCGACCGCGTGGTCGTGCATCACCACATCCCGTGCCTTCAGTGTTTCTACTGCGAGCGGAAGCTCTACGCGCAGTGCGCGATTTACAAGCGCAATGGCACCAGCGCGGGTTTCGAGCCGTCGGGGGGTGGCCTCGCCGAGTACCTGAAGGCGGCGCCGCACATCGTGGAGCGCGGCGCCATTCCCATACCGGCCGGCGTGAAGGCCGAGGTTGCGTGTCTCGTCGAACCGGTGAACACGTGTCTCAAGGCGGTGGACCAGGCGAAGGTTCGCCCGGGGGAGACGGCGCTGGTGGTGGGACAGGGGCCGATCGGCTCGATGCTGATGCAACTCGCCAAGGTGCGCGGAGCCCGCGTTCTGGTTTCGGATCTCTCGCCCGTTCGCCTCGACCTCGCGCGGTCGCTCGGAGCGGTGACGTTCGATGTGAACCAGAACACCCTGGACGAATGGGTCCGTGGGGAGACCGGAGGGCGTGGCGCCGACGTCGCCCTTCTCGCCGCCACCGGCCAGCGCGCCTTTGATGCGGCGGTTGCGTCCACCCGCCCAGGCGGGAGGATCGTGCCCTTCTCGGCGACCTCCCGCGGCGAGGCGTATCAGATCGATCTGGGCCTGCTGGCCGCGGCCGAGAAACAGATCCTGAGCGTCTACAGCGCGTCGGTGGATGTTCAGCAGGAAGCGGCGGAGCTCGTTTTTTCGGGCCGCATCCGGCTCCAGGAACTGCTGACCGACTTCTTCCCGATCGAGCGTGTGAACGATGCGATCGACCTCTTCCGCAAACCGGCGGCGACCACTCTGAAGATCGCCATCGACATGAGGCTCGGATGAAGGCCGCGGTTCTGTACGGCCCCGGCGATGTCCGGTTCGAGGACATCGCGGACCTGGTGCCGGCGCGAGGCGAGATCGTAGTTCGGACTCTGGCCGCGTTGACCTGCGGAACGGATCTCAAGGTGGTGAGCCGCGGTTATCACGCGAAGATGCTGCAACCGCCGTGCGTTTTCGGTCACGAAGCCGCCGGCCAGGTGGCGGCGGTGGGAGAGGGCGTGACGTCGTTCAAAGCCGGCGACCAGGTTGTCGCCGCCAACTCGGCGCCGTGCGGCCAGTGCCGATCGTGTCTTCGCGGTCGTGAGAACCTCTGCGAGGACCTCCTGTTCTGGAACGGGGCTTTCGCCGACGCCTACACCGTCCCGGCCCGCGTGGTCGAGAAGAATGTCCTGTCTCTTGGCGACGTGAGTCCGGAAGACGCGGCGATGACCGAGCCGCTGGCCTGCTGCGTAAAGGGGGTTCAGGATGCAGGAGTGCGCGAAGGGGAGCGCGTTCTCGTCATCGGAGCCGGCCCGATCGGCCTGATGCTCATTCGCTTGTGTGTGCTCAAGGGAGCGCACGTGACGGCCGCGGCGCGACGCCCTGAGGCTCTGGCCACGGCCAAAGCGCACGGAGCCAGTGAGACCGCGGCGATAACCTTCGGGGAGGTCGGCCTGCGGCTCGACGGTGCGGCGGAGCCAGCCTTCGATGTCGTTTTCGACGCTTCCGGTGCTGCGGAAACCGTAGCTCTCACTTTCCGCTCCGTCGCCCGCGGCGGAACCGTGAGCCTCTTCGCCGGTTGCCCTGCCGGAACGAAGGTTGACCTCGACGTGACCCGGGTTCACTACGATGAGATCCGAATCCTCGGAAGTTTCCACCACACTCCCGCCACCTTCCGCGAATCGTTTCGGCTGATCGCGTCGAAGAGCATCGACCCCTCAGAGTTCATCACGGACCGGAAGACGTTGCGGTATTTGCCCGAGAATCTCGTCAACCCCGTGCCCGGAGGGCTGAAGACACTGGTCGTATTTTCGTAGGGGCGGCGAAACCCCGGCCCCGGCGCTGACTCCGCGTGACGACCGGCGGTTTGCCGACGGGCGCCCATCCGGCTTGGAACGCGCCTTGCATGTTCGATCAGTGCTCCAACTCATTACGCCGTTGATTTCGAAGGTAGCCCGACATGCAACTCCTAAATCTCTCTCACCTGGCACCGCTCCTGATGGCCGTTTCGCTGATGGAAGCGACCGTAGACCGCTCCCTGGCTTCAAACCTCAGCACGGTCGCGGCGCCGGATCGCGCTGTCGCCGATGACGAGAAGAGTAAGAAGAACAAGAACGATGGCAAAGACGACAAAGGACCCCCCGGCAAGAAGTCCAAGGCCGACGATAAGAAGGGCGGCGAGAGCAGGGCGGCTGACGTCTCCGCGACGCCTGCTGACTGCCGACTGGGAGGGTCGTCTGTTGCACTCGCCGATCTGCCCGAGGCCAGCGGGCTTTCCGTCTCGCGGCGGACGCCCGGGATCCTGTGGTCTCACTTGGACTCGGGCCCGCCGGTGTTATTCGCCCTGGACACCCGCGGCTCGGTGAAGGGCAAGGTGCGCGTGGAGGGCGTCAAGACCGATGACTGGGAGGACGTCGCGGTCGGATCCTGCGGCTCGTCGAGTTGCGTGTACATCGCGGACATTGGCGATAATCAGGCGTCCAGGAAGGGCATCACGGTCTATCGCGTGCCCGAACCCCTTCCGACCGACCGAGCCACCCAGGCGGCGGAGGCGTTCCACGGCACTTTCCCGGATGGGCCGAAGGATGCCGAGGCCCTGTTCGTGTCCGGCGCCGGCGAGTTGTTCGTCGTCACGAAGGGGGACGCCGGGCCGGTCGCTCTGTATCGGTTCCCAGCGTCAATGAAAGCCGGCGCCAGCGCGAAGCTCCAAAAAATCAGCGTGCTCAAGGATGGGAAGTCCAGCAACGATCAGTGGATCACCGGCGCCAGCACGTCCCCTGACGGTAAATGGGTCGCCCTGCGCACGCACAACGCTGTGTTCTTCTACGCCGCGCGGATGATCGCCAAGGGCGACCTCAGCGGACCGCTCTTCTTCGACGTGACGGCGCTCAAGGAGCCTCGAGGGGAGGGTGTCGCACTTGGCGCAAACGGTGCGATCTTCCTCGCGGGCGAGGGAGGAAAGAAGGGCGCATCAGGTACGTTTGCGGCGGGGGTTTGCAAACTGCCGTTGAGCTAGTTCAACGCGCCCGGTGTCGCCAAGCCGAACGGAGCGATCTTGGCTTGGAAGCGGGAACCGTCGGCCGCCACCATGTTGTAGTGGCCTTCCATCGTTCCGAAAGGGGTTTCGAGCGGACAGAAGCTGGTGTATTCGAACGACTGGCCCGGTTGGAGCACGGGTTTTTCCCCGACCACACCCGGCCCCTCCACCGTCTCGATGTCGCCGTCCGCGTCCTTGATAATCCACTTGCGCGAAACCAGTTGGACCGGAACGGTTTCCGTGTTCGTAATGGTCACGGTGTAGGCAAAGATGAACTTGTTCGTCTGCGGGTTGCTTCGCTCCTCCAGGAAGCGAGCGGCGACCTGCACCTTGACGCCGTTCGTGATCGCTTCGCTCATCGCCTCAACCCCTGTCGCCTAGATCCTACTGCGACCGTGGTCCTCGCGGGTGGGGCCTCCCGAAGCGCTCAACGTTCGAGTGGGTGGATCAACAGCGCCGACGGGATCTTCGGATGGAAGAAAGTGCTCTTCGGGGGCATCGACTCGGACGCGTCCGCCACCGCGGCGATGTGGCGCAACGGTGTCGCCCGCATGAGGATGGCGACCGCGTCCTGGTGGGCCGCAAGCTCCTTTTTCGCGTCGGCAAGGGAATGCACGAACTCGACCTTCGGATGGGCGACACCGAGGTGGTTGAAGGCCACCTGATGCAGGAAGTAAGTGTCGAGATCCTTGAGACACTGGGGCGCTTCCTTCGGGAGTTCATCTTCAACTCCGGGCGCTGATTCGCACACGATGGCTTGGCCGTTCGGCCAGCAGATTGCGAACGCGAAGGGGAGGGTCGAGTTCGCGACTTCGCGCGCCGCCTGCTCCGCGCTGTCCACGGAGTTCAGCAGGTACTTCCCTTCGAGGCGCGTCATCACGTCCACCGGGGCTGGCGCATTGAAGAGGATCCGGTGGTATGGCAGGACCAGAAGACCCTCGTCGTTGGGACAAAAGTAACCGTACGTGGTGGCGCCTTCGGGACCCACTTCCCTCAGATACCGCTGAGCGGTGGCGTAGCGGTGATGCCCGTCGGCGATGTACGAAGGACCGCGGCCCGCGGCGGCGGCGAGAGCCTGTCCATCCTCGGCTCTTTCGATCGCCCAGAGGGTGTGCGCGACGGCATCGTCATCGGTGTAGCTCAGGAGCGCCGCGGCGGACTCTTTCGCGCGCCCTGCGGCCTTTGCGAAGGCGCCGTCGTCCGCGAAGAAGAGGAAGATGGGTGAGAAATTCGACCGTGTCGCTTTCAGGACGGAAAAACGATCCTCCTTCGCCGGGCCCCGCGTCTTCTCGTGAGGCCGAATCGCCGGTGAGCCCTCGGCCTCCACTTTGAATCTCGCGAGAATCCCCGTGCGCGCGAAGTTGCGGCCTGCAAAGGAGAAACGTTGCTCCAGCAGGTAGATCGCGGGCTGGTTGTCCTGGACCAGGGTGCCGTCCGCGCGCCATCGGCTGAACGTCTCCCCGATGCGTTCGTAGCCTGTGAGCCCGTCCGCAGGGTCCTTGAGGATCACCCGGACGATGTTTGATCCGCTTCTCCGAAGAAGCGTCTGCCGGTACTCCTCGGAGATCACGTCGTAGGGCGGGGCGAGGAGGTCTTCGAGCGGCCCGAGCGAGGAGGGATACCTCAGGGCGCGAAAGGGTCGGATCTCAGTCATGGAGGCGCGGAGCTTATTCGCCGCCGTCGACCCGGCGCTAACTCTCCAGGTAGCTGACTTTCGTACTGCCCAGCTGAATCTGATCGTTATGCTTCAGAACCGCGCGATCGATGCGCGCCGAGTTCAGAAGCGTGCCGTTGCGGCTCTTCAGATCCAGGATCACGTATTTGTCCCCCTCCATCTCAACGCGGCAGTGGAAGCTCGAAATCCTCGGGTCTTTGAGGACCAGGTCGTTCCGGGGGTGGCGGCCGATCGCGAAGGTGGTGGCGGTCAGGGGCAGATTCTCGGTCCTATCGTCACTGACGATCCGCAGGGAACGTTTCGGGGCTTTGGGAGAGAGGATCTCGGGGAGCACGTGAAGCTTGGCCGTGGATTCTCCGGTTCTCACCGCAGCCTCGGGGATTCTTGGCGTCTCTTCAGCCGGAGCGGGCGGCGCTTTCCTTGCTTCGGCCGGTGGCGCGATGTTGTCGCCCGCCCCGCCCCGGTTCGCCGCTCCGCCCACAACCGGGGCCGGACTGGCTGCTTGAGGCGGGGCTGTGCCCGCCACCTTGTCGCTTCCGGTCTTGCCGGTTCGCGGGGCGGGGAGGAGGTCCGTGAGGTGAAGGGCGCACAACACATGCATCGCACCGAGCGCCTGGAACTCCTCAACTCCGGATCGCTTGATCAAGTCCTCGACCGTTCGTTCTCCATTGACCAGGGCGAGAATCATCCGCTCGGCGTCGTTCAAGCCAGCTGGACTCCGAGACACCGCACGTGCGCGGAGGATGCCGCGGCGGGACACAAACTCTTTCTGGAGATTCTCTTTCTGGCATTGTCCGCGGAGCGCTTCGACGAGCAAGCTGGGGAAATCCGGAGCGATGGTATGCGCCCAGGGTGGAGGAATGACGCCGTCGTAGACGGTGAAGGTCCCGTTCGTCCAGGTGGCCACGTCGCGCAAGGACTCAAGACAAAGCGACCGAAGGTCTTTCTCCATCGACGCTTCCGTGGCCATGAGCTCCGCGATGAGCGCCTGGGGAACTCGATTGGCGCCCGCCTTCTGCCGGCTCAGCGCCGTTTCGATGTCCCGCATTTTTAGGGCGCCGGAGGCGGCCAGCCGTGCTTCAAGTTGCAGCTGCACCTTGCTGGACAGACACCAGACGGGCTGTCCGTCGAGGAAGAACACGCGGGTCTCCTGGTCGGGGCGCTCGAACGCCCCTGCA
>JANLWV010000059.1:0-6904 GCA_031364765.1 Vicinamibacteria bacterium | reverse complement strand
CGCTGTCTCGATCGCGACCTGAAGACGCGACTGCGCGATATCGGTGAGGCGCGGGTGAAGATCGCCCGGATCGAAGCGGGTGGGCCGGACAGCGCAGCCTCGGTTCCGACAACCGCGGCCGCAGTCGTCGTCCCCGCGTGGCGGCGCCCTCTGCCCTGGGCGGCTCTCGCTGGCTTGCTGGGCGCGGCACTGCTGGCGTCTCTTCTGATGTGGGCACCGTGGCGAAAGGCGCCCGAGACCGTGCCCAGAAGACTTCTCGTCAGCATCGGCGCTGACGCCGCCCTGCCGACCAATCTCGGCGCCTCGGCCATTTTGTCGCCGGACGGCAGGACGCTTGCGTTTGCGGCGCGGCAGACGGACCAGACGCGGCTTTTCGTTCGCAAGCTCGATCAGTTGCAGGCCGTAGCACTCGCCAGCACGGAGGGCGCCTTCAGTCCGTTTTTCTCCCCGGACGGCCAGTGGATCGCGTTCTTCGCCTCTGGCAAGCTGAAGAAGATCTCGGTCACGGGCGGCGCCGCGGTCAATCTGTGCGACGCGCCGAACGGTCGCGGTGGCGCCTGGGCCGACGACGAGACGATTATCTTCAGGCCGTCAGCCTTGCCCAGCAGCCAGCTCATGCGCGTCTCTGCGGCCGGCGGGGCGCCTTCAGTCTTCGGGACGTCAAGCGAGGGCGCTACAACGCAGCGGTGGCCGCAGACGCTCCCCGGCGGCAAGGGCGTGCTGTACACGGGGCACTCGGGGACGACCGGCTTTGACGCGGCCACCCTCGTCATAGCACCCCTGTCGGGGGGAACGCCCAAAGCCGTCATTCGTGGCGGCTACTACGGCCGATATGTCCAGAGCGGTCACCTGATCTACATGCAGCAGGGCACGCTCTTCGCGGTGCCCTTCGATTTAGGTCGCCTCCAGACGGTGGGCCAGGCGACGCCGGCACTCGAGGGCATCGCCGCCAGTACGTTCAGCGGGGGTGCGCAACTGGCCTTGTCCTCGGAGGGCACGCTGGTCTACGTGCCTGGGGCGGCCGCAAACGCCACTAACCCGATTGACTGGATGACGCGCGACGGCAAGACATCGGCGTTGCGCGCGACAAGAGCCCGCTGGACGAATCCGCGGTTCTCGCCGGATGGCCAGAACCTGGCGCTTCAAATCTTCGACGGCAAGCAGAACGACATCTGGGTATACGAGTGGGCACGGGACACGCTGACGCAATTGACCTTCGACCCCGATGGTGATGTGAGCCCGGTCTGGACGCCCGACGGCCGGCGCATTGTGTTTTCGTCCGATCGGGCCAAGCCCGGCATCCCGAATTTGTATTGGGTGAACGCCGACGGCACGGGCGAGGTCACGCGGCTGACCGAGAGCCCGGAGACCCAGATCGCCTTGTCGTGGCATCCCAGCGGCACGTTCCTGGCCTTCCAGGCTTCTCGCGACTCAACGTCGAGGGATCTGATGATCCTGCCCATGCAGGGTGACACCCGACAGGGCCTCTCGCCCGGAAAGCCCACCGCGTTTCTCAGTACGCCGGCGGACGAGTTGAATCCGATGTTCTCGCCGGACGGCCGATGGATCGCGTACGACTCGAGTGAAGCCGGCAGCTTCGATGTGTACGTGCGTCCGTTCCCCGGCCCCGGCGGCCAATGGCGGATCTCCACGGGAGGCGGTGCCGACCCCCGATGGTCGGCCACCGCGCACGAGCTGGTGTTTCTGAGCCAGGACAAAGTCATGTTCGCGCCGTACACCGTCGCCGGCGATTCATTCCGCGCGGGGAAGCCGCAGATCTGGTCGCCGAGGGGCTATCGGAATCTCGGCATCTTTTCCCCGTACGACATTCATCCGGACGGCAAGCGGCTTGCCCTCGCCGCGGCCCCGGACGAGAGTGGCGTCGTCGCCCAGGACAGGGTCGTGTTCTTCTTCAACTTCGGTGACTACCTGAAGAAGATCGCGCCGGGAACGAAGTAGGGGCGGCCCTTCTTAACACCCGAGCAGGTCGGGTTCATGGACATTAGCCCTTGCAGAGATCGATCCAGTCGAGATACTTCTTCTCCTCGCCCTGGGCCACGCGCCGGAAAGCCTGGGCGAGCTGGATGGTGATCGGACCGCGCGACCCCGTTCCGATTTTTCGAAAATCGAGTTCGCGGATGCCGAGAACCTCCGCCGCGGTGCCGCAGACGAAGAGTTCGTCGGCCACGTAGAGCTGATCGCGGGTCAGCGGCTCTTCGCGGACCTCGTGACCGAGATCCCTCGCCAGGGTGATCACGCTGTCGCGAGTCAGGCCTTCGAGCACGGTCGCCCGGGGGGGCGTGTAGATCACACCCTTGCGGACGGCGAAGAGGTTCTCCCCCGTTCCCTCGGCCACCAGGCCAGTGGGATCGAGCATGAGCGCTTCATCGAAGCCAAGCCGCGCCGATTCCGTGCGGGCCAGAACCGAGTTGCCGTAGTTCCCCGCGAGTTTCGACTTCGTCATCATCACATTCGGGTGGTGACGAGTGAAGGACGAGACATTCGCGCGCAGTCCCTTGGCTTCGGCCTCCGGCGAGACGAAGCCCTTCCACTCCCAGGCCGCGATGCCGAATCCCGGGACGATCCCCAGCAGGTTCAGACCCATGTGCCCGGAGGCCGCGAAGATGAGCGGGCGCACGTAACACTCGCTGAAACCGTTCTCGCGAACCACCGCCTTCGACCCCGCGATGGCCTGTTCCTCGGTCCACGGCAACTCCGAAAAGCCGAAGATGCGGGCGCTCGAGAAAAGACGGGCAATGTGGTCCTTCAGTCGGAAGATCGCCGGACCCTGCGGCGTACGGTACGCGCGCATGCCTTCAAAAACGGCCGTCCCGTAGTGAAGGGCGGGAGTGAGGAAAGGCAGGACGGCCTTCTCCTGGGGCACCAGCGCGCCATTCATCCAGACGAGTTTCGACTCCAGGTTCATGTCTGGCGCTTCTACGCGAATCTACGGAAGAAAGGGGACGCCAAGCAAAGGGACCTGCTAGACGCCCCAGCCGTAGCCTCCCTCGGTCGTTTCGCGAGAGTCAGCGGCATCCTGGGACGCCGCGGGTTCCGGTTCGAAGGGCTCGGCGCCCGGCGCGATGGTTCTGGCTTCCCGGGTTTCAGCCGGCTTTTCGTTCTCGTTCTTGGTGTTCATCGTCTTTCATACCTCAAAAATAAAAACCCCCGAGGTTTCCCTCGGGGGCCTTCTCGTCTTGCTCGGCTTTGCTCGCCTCGCTAGACGGGACCCCCGCCCGCAAGGACGATAAGAATGAGACCAATAACCAGCGCGAGCGACGTCACGCTCGGCACGGCCTGGTTTTTCGAAGGGGTCTGGTGGAACATCGAACGCCTAGAGTAAAGGGGCCAGGGCGACGATGTCAAACCGCCGAACCTTTGGCCCGAGGGGCGAAGGCCACCACACGCTGGTTCTGGAAGGGCCGGCCGCACACTTCCGCGATCCGGCCCGCGTCCTTCATGAGCGCTTCAAAGGCCTGCAGCGACAGGCTTTGGGCGCCATCGGAGAGGGCTCGTTCGGGGTCGTCATGCACCTCAATCATCACCGCATCGGCCCCGGCGGCGATGGCCGCCTTGGTCATGGGCGCCACACTGTCACGCCATCCCGTGCCGTGGGAAGGGTCGATCACGATGGGAAGGTGGGAGAGCGAACGAACGACGGGAATGGCCGAGAGGTCGAGGGTGTTGCGCGTTGCGCTCTCAAACGTGCGAATGCCGCGCTCGCACAATATGACGTTCGGATTGCCTTCGGCGAGGATGTACTCCGCCGCGAGCAGCCATTCCTCAATGGTCGCGGACATGCCTCTCTTCAGAAGAATGGGGTTTGGGACGCGACCCAGTTCCCGAAGCAGATCGAAGTTCTGCATGTTCCGGGTGCCGACCTGCAGACAGTCGACAATGCGTGCCATCGACTCAACCTTCCGCACGTCCATCACTTCGCTCACGACCTTGAGCCCGGTCATGGCTCGGGCTTCGCCCAACCACTTCAGGGCGTCGTCACCGTGCCCCTGAAACGTATAAGGCGAGGTCCGGGGTTTGAACGCTCCACCGCGCAGCAAGTGCGCGCCGGAGGCTTTGACCGATTGGGCGATGCGCATGAGGTGGTCGTGGCCCTCAACCGCGCAAGGGCCCGCGATGATGACGGTCGGCTGGCCTCCCATGACGACGTCTCCGATTGACACCTCGGTGGGCTCGGGCTTGGTGTTCCGCGAGGATTTCATGGCTAAAACCGAAGCTTAATGCGGTTCCCTGAGTCCAAGCGCAGGCGGGATTCCTGAGTGGCTCCGCTGCGCGGACCCACTCCAGAGCAAAGTCGCTGGCGCTCGTTTGTCACTCCCGCCGGAGCGCGGGGGTGTGGGGGGCAAAGCAGGAGGTCCGTATTGCGTTTGCGGCCCCCCACCTCAAGGATCAATCGCCGTCGGTGACCGCACCGCGACTGGCCGACGATACGACCCGGGCGTATTTCGCGAGCACGCCGCGGGTGAACCTTGGTGGCGGCGCAGTCCAGGAGTCGCGCCGTTTCTGAAGTTCGCTCGCGGGCACATTGAGAGACAGGAGTCGAGCTTCGGCGTCCACCGTGATGCTGTCGCCCTCATGAACCAGACCGATCAGGCCTCCGGTGGCGGCCTCGGGCGCCACATGGCCCACGACCAACCCATGCGTCGCTCCCGAGAACCTGCCATCCGTGATGAGAGCCACGCGGTCGCCCAGGCCCGCTCCCATCAATGCAGACGTGGGCGCGAGCATCTCCCTCATTCCCGGACCCCCTTTGGGCCCTTCCTGACGGATCACGACCACATCCCCGGGCCGGATCTTCCCTCTCAGGATGGCGGTGAGCGTTTCCTCTTCGGATTCGAAAACACGAGCGGGTCCCGTGAGCTTGATCGTCTTGAGCCCCGAGATCTTCGCCACCGCCCCCTCAATGGCCAGATTGCCGCGCAGTATCGCGAGATGACCTTGAGCGTGAACAGGACGGCCCCAGGGGCGGATCACTTCCTGACCCAAGGGAGGCTCGGTCGGGACGTTCGCGAGTGTTTGAGCGATCGTCTCGCCGGAAATCGTCAGGGCGTCGCCGTGCAGCACTCCAAAAGCCAGGAGGATCTTCATGACTTGTGGGATCCCGCCCGCCAGGTGCAGATCCGTGGTGGCAAACCTGCCCGAAGGGGAGAGGTCGCACAGGACCGGCACGCGGGTGCGAATGCTCTCGAAGTCGTCCAGAGTCAGCGGCACTTCGGCGCTGTGGGCGATGGCCAGGAGATGAAGGACGGCGTTCGTCGAACCCCCGACCGCCATGACCACAGCGATCGCGTTCTCAAAGGCCTTCCGGGTCATGATCTGCCGAGGTGTCAGATTCGAGGCCACCGCGCGCGCGAGGACCCGCGCCGATTCTGCCGCGGAGTCGGCCTTCTCGATATCCACCGCCGCCATGGTTGAGGAATGGGGCAGGGACAGGCCCATCGCTTCGATCACCGAAGACATTGTGTTGGCGGTGAACATGCCGCCGCAGGAGCCCACGCCAGGGCAGGCGGCGCGTTCGATCCGAGAAAGCTCCTGATCCGTGATCTTCTTCTGACTCCACTGCCCGACCGCCTCAAAGGCGCTCACGATGGTGAGATCCCGGCCGTCAAGATGTCCGGGCTTGATCGTGCCGCCATAGACGAACACCGCAGGGATATCGAGCCGGGCCATGGCGATCATCGCCCCCGGCATGTTCTTGTCGCAGCCCCCGACGATCAAGACGCCATCGAGCCGTTCGGCGCCGCACACCGTCTCGATCGAATCCGCGATGACTTCGCGAGAAACGAGCGAATACTTCATCCCGATGGTGCCCATCGAGATCGCGTCCGAAACCGTGGGGGTTCCAAACGTCTGAGGAACCAGGCCGGCCTCGCGGCAGGCCGCTTCCGCGCGATTCACCAGGACCTGCAGCCCCGCGTTGCAGGGCGTGGTGGTGCTGTGGGCGTTCGCGATCCCGACGAAAGGCTTCTTGAAGTCGTCGTCGGTGTAACCGATCGCTCGCAGCATCGAGCGGTTCGGCGAGCGCTCCGGTCCCTCTTTGACCAGCTGGCTTCTCATGCGTTCAGGTTCTCCTCAAGAGGTGAGCGGCGCGCGGCGCCGCGGCCGCCCATTTGAGCAGAGTGCCGGGTTCAGCGCGCGCCCGCCATCGTGGCCTGGTCGGTTTTGGACTCGGCGATCTCACCCTCCGAAGACAGGGTCACCGGATTCAGAAACGGCATCATGGCCCGAAGCTGCGCGCCCACCTTTTCGATGGGTTGCGTCCTTCCGAGGCGCCGCTGTTCGTTGAACCACGGCCGGCCCGCTTCGCTCTCCGAAATCCACGCGCGTGCGTAGGCCCCGCTCTGGATCTCCGCCAGCATGCGCGACATCTCGGCCCTGGTCTCGTCGGTCACGAGGCGCGGGCCTCCCGTGTAATCGCCATGCTCGGCGGTGTCCGAAATGGAGTAACGCATGTAGGAAAGACCGCCGCGGTACATGAGGTCAACGATCAGCTTCAGTTCGTGCATACATTCGAAGTACGCGATTTCCGGCTGATAGCCGGCTTTGACCAGGGTCTCGAAGCCCGCTTTGACCAGGGCGGAAACGCCGCCACACAGCACCGCCTGCTCTCCGAACAGATCGGTCTCCGTTTCTTCGGCAAACGTCGTCTCGATGACTCCCGCGCGCGTGCAACCAAGTGCCTTAGCGTAGGCGAGCGCTGTCTGCTTCGCCCGTCCGCTTTCATCGCGGTGAACCGCGAGCAGCGCCGGTGTGCCCTGACCTTCCTTGAAGACTTCCCGGACTCGGTGCCCCGGAGACTTGGGAGCAATCATGGACACATCCACTCCGGGAGGCGGTTCGATCGCGCCAAAGCGAATGTTGAAGCCGTGCGCGAACATCAGCGTGT
>JANLWV010000025.1:0-2759 GCA_031364765.1 Vicinamibacteria bacterium | reverse complement strand
CGGTGAGTGGACCTGAACGGGCCCGTCGGGTGTCGTGCACAGGAACCGGACGCCGTGGAGTGAAACTTCAAGATTCTCTGGTCGGTAGTGAGCACCGGGAGTGAATCCGAAGGTGCGGCAGCGCGGTCCCCGCAGGGATTCGGCGAGATGGTTTCCGTGTTCGTCATCCAGATTCACAATCGCCATCCCCGAAGAGTGGAGATGCTCGGTGAACAAGAGCTTCTTGGCTTCGAAGTACGACTCGAAGCCGCCGTGAAAGTCGAGATGATCGCGGGTCAGGTTCGTGAAGACGGCCGCCTGGAATTTGAGGCCGCGCACCCGCTCTTGAACCAGCGCGTGGGATGAAACCTCAAGGGTGGCATGGGTGACGCCCTCGTCGACCATCTCCCGCAGAAGCTGCTGCAGGTCGAGCGACTCCGGCGTCGTGAGGGACGAGCTTTTCGGCCTTCCGGCGATCCTGGTCTCGACCGTGCCCAAAAGCCCGGTGACCTTGGATGCTTTGCGCAGCGCCGCGTCAATGAGGAACGCGGTGGTGGTCTTGCCGTTGGTCCCCGTAACGCCCGCGAGGGTGAGATGGTCGGAAGGTCGATCGAAGTGAGCCGCCGCGAGATCGGCGAGCGCCGCCCTTGGATTCTCCGCCTCAATCCAGGGGATCGGGAGAGGCGGCGTACGATCGGAGAGGACGGCCGCCGCACCTTTACGTTTCGCCGCTTTCACAAACGCAAGGCCGTCCTGCTTAACGCCGCGCAGAGCCGCAAATAGGTGGCCACGGCCGACCAGGCGCGAATCGTAGGACAGGCCGGAGATTTCAAGTTCCGCGGGGCCATGGAGCTTCGCCCCGAGATGAGCCTGGGCGAGCCGTCCGAGTTTCACCGGTTGGGCCTGACCCGCGTTGTGGCCCTCGGGGTGAGGGCCGGGGCGGTAGCTTGGACGGCTGCCGGTCGAGGCGAGAGATCGAGAGAGCAACTCATCCCGGGTTCGATGGGTGTGCCCGGGCGAGGGGTGTGCCCCGCGACGACCCCACTGCCGTGGATCTCAACCGCGAGGCCGAGTCGAGCGGCCAAAAGCGACGCCTCTCGCAAAGAAAGACCGCGCAGATCCGGCATGATCCTGGGGTCATCGTCCACAGGTTTTTTTGGCTCGCGCGGCCGGTCGGCCGCAAACAGGGTCCGCTCAACCGTCTCCTGGGAGGAAATCACGAGACGGATGTTGCGGGCGGGGTCGTCGGGAGGGATGGCGAGGAGTCGAACCGCCGCGGTCGCGATTCTCGAAAAGAGGGGCGCCGCCACATCCCCCCCTTCATTGCGGACGCCTTTGGGTGTGTCGAGCGAGACCAGAACGACGAGAGCCGGCCGCGAAGCGGGAACAAAACCCACGAAAGACGCCACATGATCCACCATCGAGTAACGGCCCGAGGCATCGATCTTCTGCGCGGTGCCCGTCTTGCCGGCCACGTCGAAGCCCTCCACCCGGGCGCTCTTGCCGGTCCCGGAGAGGACCACTTCACGGAGCAGGGCCATGACCCGATCCGCGGTTTCGGGCTCGATGACCTTGCGCTCGGCCAGCGGAGAAAACTCGCGAACCATCTCTCCCCAGGGCTCATCGATGCGCTTCACGATGTTGGGCTTCATCCAGTAGCCGCCGTTGGCGATCACCGCCGCCGCACTTGCCATCTGTATGGCGGTGACCCCGATTTCCTGACCGAAAGACATGGAGGCCAGGGACAAGGAGCTCCACGACTTTGGGTTCCTCAAAAGCCCGACGGTTTCGCCGGGAAGACCGAGGCCGGTTCGCGCGCCGAAGCCGAAGGCCTTCAAAGACGCGTAAAACCTTTCCGTCCCCAGTCTTTGCGCGACGCGGACCACGCCCACGTCGCTCGACCGGGCGATCACGTCCTTGAAGGTCAGCGAGGAGAAGTTCGCGTGATCTCGGATCCGGGTCCCTCCGATCTCGATGAAACCGTTCCCGCAGTCAATCATTTCGAGCGGCGACACCACGCCCTCTTCCAAAGAAGCCGCGGCGGTGATGATCTTGAGGATGCTTCCCGGCTCGTAGGAATCCGCAACCGCGCGATTCACTCGATTTTTCTCCGGGAAGCTCGCGAAACGGTTGGGATTGAAGGAGGGAAGGCTGGACATGGCGAGAACTTCACCCGTCCGCGGATCGAGCACCACCGCGACGCCGGAAACGGATCCGGTGTCCCTTATCGCGTCTCGGAGAGCCATTTCGGTGACATGCTGAATTCGTTCGTCAATGGTCAGGGTCACCCGGCGGCCTTCAGTCGGCGGTTTTTCGACCTCGCCCATCGGCCGCCGCCGCGCGTCGTACCGCACGCTCACGCGTGCCGCGCGACCCTTGAGGTCCTCGTCCAGCGCGTATTCGAGGCCGGCCATGCCCTGCGAGTCGAGCCCGACATAGCCAAGAATCGGCGCCAACAAGTCGCGCTTCGGGTAGTACCTTCGGCTCTCGGTCTCAAAGCCCACGCCTTCGAGACGCAACTCCCGCACCGCTTTGGCGATCGCTGGGTCGACCTGGCGCTTGATCCACACGAAGGACCGGTCCTGCCGGAGGAGGGCTAGAAGCTCCTTTTGCTCGGCCGCCGAATATCCGAGGGCCCGGCCGAGGGCGCGCGCCGCCTCCCTTGGCTCGCGCATGACCGACGGGTCTGCGTAAATGCTGGGGGCGTCGACCGAGATCGCGAACGGCCGCTCGTTGCGGTCCACGATGGTGCCGCGTCGCGCTTTGACCGTGATGGTTCG
>JANLWV010000003.1:0-2444 GCA_031364765.1 Vicinamibacteria bacterium | reverse complement strand
GGATCGGCTCTTGGGAACCCTGGAGCTTGCTAGCATCGGACAACCCCATGATCCAGACGCTGAAGATCAAGAACTTCACTGCATTCGCGACGGCCAGGACGCCCGGCTCTCCCTCCCGCGAGACTTGAAGATGACTGAGGTTCGGCGTCTTCACGCTTTCATGTCCACACTTGCGGTCGATCTTGACTCCGCGCAGACCGTTGGGTAACCCAGTGAGCGCAAAGCAAACGACGCGTTCCTCGGGTTCAGGAGCACTCCGGACAGGAGGCCGCTGAGATGCGCAGAGGGCGGAAGATCGCAGCGCCCCATCAGGAGCGAGGGCTAATAGAGGACGAAGCCGTCGTGCGCCGAAGGGAACTGCTCCGGCAGTTTCAGGAACTCGTCTCTAGGGGAGACGAGCCTGGCTATTGGGAGTGGCTCAGCTTGCAGCCCGGATTCGATCCGAAGTCGCGCGATTCCGTTGCGCGCGCACGGCAGGCTTGGGACGATGCGCTTGCCGAGAGGCGACGAGACTGGCGCCGTCGCTGAGAATCTTCTTCTGCTCCTTTGGCGGAAGTGCGGCCAGGGCCGCATCCAGCTCGGAAAGGAAGCTGGCAGTCGAGGCGGGGACGATTGTGACGCGAGTTCTCATGGCAGGCTGTAGGCATCATAGCGCGGGTGGTCGGATTCGAAACAGGCTGCGATTCGGGCCCGGTGGGGAACAAGGACCCGGCTTGCCCCCCCGGTCTGTGAAAATCGTCAGCGACCGTGAGCGACAAATCCAAGATCGAGTGGACCGACGCGAGCGCGCAGCCTGGCCTTGGGCCACGTGGAATCCCGTCCGCGGTTGCACGAAGATCAGCGCCGGATGCAAGCACTGCTACGCGGAGACGTTCGCGGAGCGGTTCCGCGGCGTGGCCGGGCATCCCTTCGAGTTTGGCTTCGACATTCGGCTGGTTCCGCACAAGCTGGAGGAGCCGCTCAAGTGGCGGACGCCCCGGATGATCTTCGTCAACTCGATGAGCGATCTCTTTCATCAAACCGTGCCCGACGAGTACATCCTCCAGGTCGCGCGGGTCATGCGGGACGCGCACTGGCACACGTTTCAGGTGCTGACCAAGCGGGCGGACCGTCTGCACCGGATGCTCGGTGGGGTTCTCGAGCCCTTCGCGAAGCTGCCGAACATCTGGTGGGGAGTGAGCGTCGAAAACCGAAAGCACGGCGTCCCGCGGATTGCGCTTCTTCAGGACGCTCCGGCTGCGGTGCGGTTTCTCTCGATCGAGCCGTTGCTCGAGGATCTCGGGCGGATCGACTTGCGCGGCATCGATTGGGTGATAGTGGGCGGCGAGAGTGGCGCGGGAGCACGGCCGATGGAGCGTGAGTGGGTGGTGTCGCTGCGGGATCAGTGTCGCGCCGCGCGGGTTCCGTTCTTCTTCAAGCAATGGGGCGGCGTCCGGAAGAAGAAGCGCGGGCGCGAGTTGGATGGGCGGGTCTACAACGCCTTTCCGTCGGTGCATGCCGGGTCTTCTGAGCTTCGCACCGCAGAGAGCGACGAGTCGAACTATTAGGCAATACCTAATAGTTGCCGGACGGCAGTTGTTGCGTTTCTTGCAACAACTCAAGTCGAATCGCAGCAACTCATTAGAAGGGCTTACAGGTTGGGCTATCGACCGACGAGTTATCCGGAGATCCCGGATAACTGCAGGCGGCTAGAGTCCCCCCTAGAACGTCGGCTACACTCACATTTGCCCAGTTCCACGGGCATCCGATCCAATAGCGGGCAGTCGGCCCGCAGAGTCAGATCAGAAGGTTCATATGTTCGACCAAGAGCTCAGCTTTTTCATTGATCACCAAAATGATCTCGTCGCGAAGCACGCCGGCAAGATTCTCACCATCCGAGGAGCGGAGGTGGTCGGTGTGCACGACACCCCTTTGCAGGCCTATCTTGAAGCCCAGAAGAAGTTCGAACCGGGGACGTTCATGATTCAGCGTTGCGAACCTGGCAGCGGTGCGTACACCGTCACCCTGGCTCACGTCTAAGCGGAGTGCCGTTCAAGGCGTTCACGATCACTTTTAGTGGGCGTGTCCGGCAGATCATCACGGACACCGTCGTTTACCCGGCCTTCGATCCTGCGGCGCCACCAAACCCAGTGCCCGTTGGAATAAACACCAAGGCTCTCTGGGACACGGGCGCGAGCAGCAGCGTGATCTCCGCCCAGTTGGCTCAGCGGCTGGGCCTCATCCCCGTTGGCAAAGTACAGGTGGGGCACGCCGGAGGCACCAGCCCGAGCCTCACGTACCTGGTGAACTTCATGCTTCCAAACGCAGTCGGAATCATTGGTGTCGTTGTTACCGAGGCTCAGATCTTCAGCGGCTTCGATGTCCTCCTCGGCTTGGTCGTCTTCCTCCACGGTGACCTATCGTTCAAACTCGTTGACGACAATACGTGCATGTCGTTTCGAATC